>NZ_JBSREC010000077.1:0-12936 GCF_055145805.1 Methanomicrobium sp.
ATCTCACAGGGCATATGGGGCCGATTGACATTTTCTTCCCTGTCAACCTGCGACAGTATCGAAACGACGGATCACGGATTATGAGCAACCAGGCTGCCAATGTCTGCTTTGCTTTCAAACGCAGGGCGGGAGAAGGGATGAAAGAGATTCTTCCCCGTGTCATAAGAGAAACAAAGCTGCTTAAGGGAAAATCCGTTGGTATTCGTGAACAGGTCATAATGGATGCGGCCTGCGACCCGGAAGGCAGACGGATTCACCGGATGGTTGAGGAGATGGCCGCCCTTCAGGAGTCGGGTTTTGCGGATATATTCATCTCAAATCCCGGACCGATAACTCTCCCTGATATAGAAGGATTAACTGATGCCTATATCTGCTATCCCGGATGCTACATGCCGACTACCTGTTTTGTAACCAGCACTTTTTTGGGGCAGATGACAGTCACCATGGGTTATCAGGACAGTCAAAAGGCGAGAGAGGGAACCCGAAAGGCGATGGTTATCTTCAGGCAGCATTTCCTGTCACTTGTGGATGGCGGGATATTTCATTAAATAATTAAGACATTTTTTATTTCCTGCAAAAAATAAGAAAAGAGGTATAGAAATCCCGGATTTCTAATTTTTATTATTCAACCGCTCTCTTCTCAGAAGAATTTACGGAAATCTTTTTGTTTTTATTTTTTTCAACCAGAAGCGCCGCCAGAAGTGCCACAACAGATACAGGAAGTGCAATTACAATAGGGTTTACAACTCCCCATGGCATTGGAAGAACAGACTGCACTCCGAAGAGAGCGTTTGAAATTCCAAGAACAGATGCCTCTTTTATGTGGACGAAGGCAGTCCATAAAAACCAGGAACCCGCACCTGCCACAATGCTTATTTTTGCTGCATATACCGAGGGTTTTTCCGAATACAGTGCATGAGCAAAAGCCGGAATAAACGATGCCGCACAAAGACCCATGAATATGACAGTCGCCCTTGCAATGATGTTTGCCGGAAGTGCGTATGCAACAACTGTGCTTACAAGAATCATTGCAAGTGTTCCGGTCTGAATTGCTCTCATAGAGGGCTTGTTGTCTTTAATCGTTGGATTTAAGTCATACCCGATGGTTGTTCCCATTGTATGAAAGAGGGAGCTTAAGGTTGACATCGCAGCCGCTAAAAGTGCAAGCATGAAGATTACTATGAAAACATCCGGCATTGCAGAGTTGATGTATAAGGGAATTATGCTGTCCACATTTCCTCCGGCTGCATCAAACGCAAGCATTCCGCCGTTTCGCATAAACCATACGTTTGTAAGCGGGCCGACAGTGAATGCAACGCCTGTCATCATGAGAACAAAGGGTCCTCCGACCATTACTGCCCTGTGAATTGAGCGGTTGTCCTTTACAGTCATAAAACGGACTGCAAGCTGCGGCTGTGCGAGAACTCCTATCCCGACACCAAGAACCATTGTTGTAATCATGGTAAGCCATATCGGCGATAAAAAATCCGGCATTGAAGCCCAGCCTGTCATACCGGCCGCTGCGAGACCATCCGGAACAAGTGAGGACATAGCATCCAGTGCCGAGTTTGCCTGATTCACTCCTCCCAGGTACACGTATGTCAGAATAAGAAGGATTGTCATTCCGATAAACATGATTGCACCCTGCAGGGCATCGGTGTACATAACGGCGATAAGACCTCCTGCAACGACATAAACCGCCACAATGGCAGCGAATGCTAAAAGGGCTGTGTCATAGGGTATTGAGAGTGTGGTCTCAATGAATCTTGCACCACCTATTAAAATTGCGGCGGTGTATATCGGCATGCTGACAATTATTATCAGACCTGAAATTTTTCTGATAAAATCTGAGTTATAGCATTTTCCTAAAAGATCCGGGTATGTAACGGCTCCTGTTTTATGGCCGAGACTCCTTGTCCTCTTCCCGAACAGGATAAATGCCACAAGAACCCCCACACCTATGCAGAGGACAGTCAGCCATACAAGACCCATTCCAAGCTGGGCTGATATACCTCCGAATCCTACAATTGCAGATGTACTGATAAATGTCGCACCGTAGGAGAGTGCAAGGACTACAGGATTTATCCTTCTTCCGGCGACAAGGAAATCATCGCTTCCCTTTGTCTGCCGGTACCCGAGATATCCGAGAAATATTACTGCGCTCAGATAAACAAGAGTGATTATGGCAAAAGATAGTGTATCAACTGCCATCTTCGGGTTCCTCTTCAGATCCGTTTTTCCAGTTGATTATGCCGTACGCTATACATCCTGCCGTCAGGATAAATGACAGCAGGTAACCTGCCCATATACCAGGATCAGAGATACCAAACATAGTAAAAAACCTCACGGTATTGAGAATTATGTCCAAAAAATACAAGGGCTTCCGGATTTTTAGATTTTATCCGGAGCCCTATCTAAAGTGGAAAAAGTTAAAAAAACCAAAGAAAAATGTATTGCCGGAGGTAGAAGAAATACCTTCACCCATTTTGGCAGTTATATCTTTGGCCATAATCAAAATACCTGAATTTAATTATATCAGATTCTATTTAAAAGTGTTCTGCACATAATATGAATGAGAGGCTAAAAAGTCTGAAGCTATGGGTTTTCAGATAGAATTTTTGGGGCAGACTGATGAAAAAAACAATGGATCTTGGTAAAAACAGAATTGAGGCATTAACCGACGGTGTATATGCTGTAGCACTGACACTTGGAGTGCTCTCAATAGACATATCAGAACTTCAGCCGGCATCATCATCCGGAGAGCTTTTAACTTCTCTGTCAGTCGTTATCCCGCAGGTAATTTATTATGCAATAGCATTTTTTGTCCTGGTATCTTTCTGGATGGCGCATCACAGGATGATGGATTACATAAAACGCGTTGATAATGTCTTTAACTGGTTAAATGTGAGTGTGCTGTTTTTTGTTGCACTTGTACCTTTCACAACTGATCTTATGGGTTATTACGACAGCTATCCTCTCGCAGTCACCCTGTATGCGGCAAATCTCCTGATAATCGGGGTTTTGCAGACATCTTCATGGCACTATATATCATCAAAAAAAGAACTTTTATCAGATAATCTCACACCCGATATTATCCTTAGATTCAAACTGAGAGGTATTTCGTGTCCTCTTGTGGCATTTATCGTCATAATTTTTGCCCTGTTTGTATCACCGGTACATGCAACCGCCCTGTTTCTGTTAATCCCTGTTGCGGGAAAAATAATCAGCAAAATTTATGGAATAGATAAAACTGAAAAGCCGGTTTCAGTGGGATAAAAAAAAGATTTTTTTATTTTCTACAGATTGTTATATAGCCTGTGTGGCAGACCCTTGTTGAAGGTCTTGTGCCTCTTTCTGTCCTGGAAAGCTCCCTTTCTATCAGTTCATGGCATACAACTTCGGAGAAGAGCCCTTCTGCCGCATCCATAACCTTGAAGGTCTGCTCCAGAAACGGAGTGTATGTCGCAAGGTATCCGCCGTTTTTTAAGAGAGTGTGTGCATGCAGGACATGTTCTGCTTCAAGCTGCATGTCAAGGTGTACAACATCGTATTCCCCTTCTGCTTTTAGAATATCACCTGCAATTACCTCAACGTTTGAAAGTCCGGCATCATCAATATTCTTTCGGCATATTTCTGCAAACTCTTCACGTCTTTCATATGTTACCACACGCTGTGCAATGCTTCCGAAAAATATGGTTGCAACGCCGCTTCCTGTTCCGGCATCCAAAACAACATCGTTTTTGTTCATTCCGGTGTAGCCAATCACCATACCGATGTCTTTTGGAAGCATGGGAGCGCCTGTTCTTTTTGCATATGAAAAAAAGTCCACCGGTCTTGGAACTATTACCTTAAACGGCTTGTTTAGATGTGTATATACAAGATCTCCGGAATTTAAGCCTATTAACTCCGATAGTCTGATAATTCCCTTGTCTGTTGAGAGTTCCTTATCCTGTGCTCTCACAAAAAATTCACGCTTCTGACCTGAAAGAAGCACTCTGTCATTCTCTTCAATCATAAAAATAGAATATTAATTTATTCTGAAAGTTTCAGAATGGCCTCTGCAATATCGCCCTTTGTCTCCTTAAGAGTCAGAAGAGCTTTTTCTTCAGGGACGCCTGCCTGTTCTGAGACCATTTTAACATCATCTTCTGGAATCTGCACTTCGGCTTCAACAAATACAGGTTCTCCCTGAATCTGGTATGTTGTGTTGCCCTGCATTGTTGTTGCAACAACTTCGGCGCCTTCAAAGACGTAGTTTCCTTTCTTTGTATAGACAACGACACGCTCAACCTCCTCAAACTCTTCCATCTTCATGCCGAGCTTTTTCATCATCTGTTTCATCTGTTTTGGGTTTACTCCCGGAATCATTTTATCTCAACTCCCTTTTCTAATTTGTACGGCTACTCCGTAATTAAATGCAATCATTTCCTCTGCGCAGAGAAGGGCACTGCCTGTCCCGATAAGGCTTCCCTTCTCATCACAGACTAAAACCTCATCTCCTGCGCGAATCTGCAGGTCGGCGGATACTACATGTTTTGACATTGCATTTTTGCCCTGTTTAATAAAATCTATGACTTCGTTTTTTATCAGGACTCTGTAGCCGGGTGCTTCCAGGCAGTCGTACAGCCTTTTTGCACCTGTATTGCTCAATGTTAGTCTTCCGTCATTAGCTCTCATAGTTGCTATCCTCTCTTTGTCAAGCATTACATACCTGACTCGTTTTGTAGAGGATAGTTTGAAATCGCAGTTATCAGGGAATAAACCCTCGCCTGCACCGCTTCCAAACTGGTAATCGGCAATTACCCTGACACGTTTAAGATTGTTGTTCTTTAAGGATTCTGTTGACACTTTCTGCAAACCCCTCTTCTGCATTTCTTGATATATATGCGCCTGCAGCTATCTTATGCCCTCCGCCTGCACCGCCCAGTTTTTCGGATGCTTTTAGAAGTGCCGCCTGAAGATCGACTCCGGCTTTAACCATTCTCTCATTTGCTCTCATTGATATTTTTACAAGTTCCGGATCATCCGGAAGATAGCATAGTATCATAATTGGCAGTCCCTGTTTAAGCTTTGAAAGCGCCATTCCCGCACCTATTCCCACAATTGTGTCAGGGAATCTGTCTGCAACATGGAGGTACTGGAGATGCGAGAGTTCTGTAACGCCTGTGTCAATTATGTATTCCATCATCTCTCTGATGACTGATCTGTGATGCCTGAGCATATCCTCGGCATCCCTGTATGCCTCTCCCCGATCCCCACAGCATACAAGACTTCCTGTCTTTGGTTTTACCCACCTTCCGCACGCATTGAGCATGGTTGCATATTCTGAAGCGTTTCTGAGCGGGGTGTATTTTCTTTCGTCAGGGAAGATGTAATGCTCTGATCTAAGCCGGTCAGTCGGTTCTCCGGCGCTGTGAAGCCGCAGGGCAAGCCTTCCGATGATGCTTCTCTTCTCTTCGGATGAGAGATCCTCCCAGACCCTCCATTTCCCGTTCGATTTTTTAAGTCTGATTCCCACGTCAGATTCGATGAGTTTCTGTGCACCCTGCGGATTGTTAGTAATCCCGCGTATGTAGGGGTCATCAGAGAAGGAAAGGCAGAAATGAAGAGGTCTTGTTGAGACTCCGTAGCAGTTAAGATCGTCTTTTATGATTTCCACATTTCCGTGCATAACACCGTCATCGGCAATTTCTCTTGCAGGACCGATGAGACCGCAGTTTTCCCTTGCCATCATATCGCCCACATTTCCTACTATTGCGAGTTTTGCAAGATCAGTGTTGTAGTCGTCCATCTCCTTTGCGACAAAATAGCCTGTTCCGGCGGCAGAGAGTTTTTCGTATCCGTATTTAACTCCGTTAACCTGCATGTAAGGAGTATCAACGTCCTGTGAGACGTGATGATCTATTATTAAAACCTCATCTTCAGAAAGTCCTCTTTCTTCGAGGAGATTCTGCTGTCCTGCACCAAGATCAATAAAAATTTTCAAGCTGTCATCTTCCGGGACATGCTTCATTGTCAGTGGTTCAAGCTGTCTTACAAAAACAGAATTAACATCAATTGCGTATCTTGAGACTGCCTGACGCATTATTGCCTCACTTGTAATGCCGTCTGCATCTATGTGGGATATTATTGTTGCAGAACGGGCATCCTTTATCTTCTCTGCTGCCTCAGAGATCTCTTTCTTAAAACCCATCTGAATAAATATGGAATTTTAGAACAGAAAAATATGACATTGTTTTCACATATCATCCGGAGAAAAATCTTATCCATATAAAGAAAGATAAAACATCTGAGATGAAAGCCGCAAAGGGATCTTTTGTGATAGAATATGGAAAGTAATAATCTTAAAAAATTCCAGAAAACCGGAATTATAACTCCTGAAAGGATGAGAGCAGTCGATAAAAATGCCGTATCTCTGGGAGTAACAGCTTTGCAGCTGATGGAGAGTGCTGGAAAATCATTATCTGGCTGTGTAAAAAAGGAAGACCCTTCCTTTGTTCTTATACTGTGCGGCGGCGGTAATAACGGAGGAGACGGATTTGTTGCCGCCCGTTATCTCTCCAAAATTGCGGAAGTTCATGTTTTGTACCCACGCGATGCTGTTTACGGGGATGAGGGCCGGGCAAATTTAAAATCCCTTTCACACTGTGATATAGGAATTCACCCCGTCAGATGTCCTTCAGATGTAGCTGAACTATCATATTTTTTCAAATCAGCAGACTGTATCGTTGATGCAATACTTGGGACCGGTGCAGGCGGAGAATTAAGGGAGCCGTTTAAAACAATGGCAGATCTGGCAAACTGCTCTGATGCAGGGATAATCTCCGCGGATATGCCTACTCCCGGAGTACATGCCGATACTGTCTGCGCATTTCATCGTCCAAAGATTTTGGGGTGCGATGTTTGCGATATTGGAATTCCCCTGGAGGCTGAGATATATACGGGTGAGGGGGATCTGACATTTATTCCAAAAAAGAAGGGAGGAGCACACAAGGGTGATGGCGGTCGTGTCCTTTTAATTGGCGGTGGTCCGTATCAGGGTGCACCTTATCTTGCCGCCCTTGCAGCTTTAAGAGGGGGTGCTGACATTGTGCGTGTCGCAACTCCGAATCTGCTTTCATATCCTGACCTTATAATTGACAGGCTGGACGGCGATTATATCTCGGAGGTTCACTCAGAAAGGCTTATAGAACTTGCAAAAGTCTCTGATTCTGTTGTATTCGGGTGCGGACTTGGAAAGATGAGCCATGATGTTGTTCTGGAGGTATCAGAATACTGCAAAAAAGCGGTTTTTGATGCCGATGCTCTTCGTCTTCCCCTGCCCTGTGCTGCCGAGTCTGTATACACCCCTCATGCAGGTGAATTTGAAAGGATATCCGGAATAAAATCTTCTGGTTCACTTGTTAAACGTGCAGAAATACTGCGTGGTTTTGCCGGGAAAAACAACGGGACTTATATTCTGAAGGGGGAGACTGATATTATTTCAGACGGGGATGACGTGCGCTTTAACAGAAGCGGATGTTCTGCAATGACAAAGGGTGGTACGGGTGATGTTCTTGCAGGGCTTTGCGGTGCGCTTTTATGCAGACTTTCGGCGTTTGATGCTGCCTGTATTGCTGCATATGTGAACGGCCGTGCAGGTGAGGCGGCGGCAGAATGTTATGGCGACGGTATAATGGCAGGAGATATTATTGATCGGATTCCTAAAATAATATACAATAAGGAGTAAAAATGGCTGAATTTACACATATAAAAGATGACAAGGCCTACATGGTCGATGTCACACAAAAACCCGACGTGGGGAGGACTGCGGTTGCAGGCGGAAAAATTTACCTGCATGATACAACACTTGAGGCAATCCGGAGTGGTGAGTCATTGAAGGGTAATGTTCTTGCAACGGCAAGGGTTGCCGGAATACAGGCTGTAAAAGAGACGTCCCGTTTAATCCCGATGTGCCACCCTCTGCCAATAGGCGGTGTTTCAATTGATTTTGAGGATGGCGGGGACGAAAATTATATTGAGGCGGTATGCACTGTGAAAACTTATGGTAAGACCGGAGTTGAGATGGAGGCCTTAACAGGTGTTTCAATTGCGCTTCTCACTATCTGGGATATGGTGAAATCGGCAGAAAAAGATGAAGACGGGCAGTATCCTGAGACCGGAATTGAAGATATACGTGTAATTGAGAAGAAAAAAGGATAGAATAGCCTGAAAGCTTTTTTTACATATATTCTTTGGCGGCAGTGTAATTCTCATCAGGCATCGCCTGAAATATTAGTTTTGTACTGTAAAAATCATGCATTTATACCTGTCTTTTTCTCCTGCAAAGAAAGGTCTGAGAGGAAATGTGAAGGTTATAATATGTATTTTTTGCTTCAATTAGTCAATGAATTAATGCCGGCGGGTTTACTGTGCCTATTGTTTTATACTATCTCCGACAAAACTGTAAAGAACCTTAGGGATTATGATGATCCCTTCCGGTTAGAAAAGGAATGTGGCCCAGGAAAAACCGGGCTGAACCTTTAGGTGAAATCAATGTCAAAATCAATGTACAGCTATGTTCGTGACGCATGGAAGCGCCCGGACAAAAGTGAAGTCAAAAGCCTCCTCTGGCACCGCCTGCAGGTATGGCGCAGAGAAGGAAGCGTAGTCCGTGTCGAAAGACCGACCAGAATTGACCGTGCAAGAAACCTTGGATACCGTGCAAAGCAGGGTATTATCGTGGCACGTGTGAAGGTCCGCCGTGGTGGACGCAGAAAGTCACGTTATATTCGTGGACGCCGTACAGCCCGCATGGGTATGCGCCACACTACAGCAGGAAAGAGTCTCCAGAGAATTGCAGAAGAGCGTGCATCACGCAAATATGTCAATATGGAAGCTTTAAATTCATACTGGGTAGGCCAGGACGGAAGATCCAAGTGGTTCGAGGTTATCCTCGTTGACGGACACCACCCTGCAATCAAAAACGACGCACATCTTTCATGGATGTCAAGCCCGAAACACAGGGGTCGTGCAGAACGTGGACTTACCAGCGCAGGTGTTAAGGGTCGTGGTATGAGCAGGAGAGGTAAGGGGACAGAACACACCCGCCCGAGTATCCGCTCAAACGCGAACAAAGGAAAATAATTTTCTTCTTTTTTTCCAAATACAATTACGATGGTATTTTCCGACGCCTGTGTTTTTGCATATCCGGCAGGCAACACTTCCATGAGAAGAATGGCCCTTGAGGCAAAGCATCTCGGGATTGAAAGGATTGTGTGTGCCAATTCGGACATTTCAGGAGATTACTATGGAGTTTCTGTATTGTCAGGCACCCTTTTAAGTCCCAAAGATTTCAGGGATTTCGGAAAACTTCTGAAAAAAGCCAAAAAGTCTGATCTTGTAATGGCCTGTGCAAAAGATGCAGGTTTTAACCGTTCTCTTCTGTCATCGGGGAGGCTGAATATTCTTCGTGGCATTGAATGTGCACCAAAAAAAGCCTTTGATGATGTCTGTGCATTAAGTGCAGCGGAAAAGGGTGTGGCAATTGATATCAGTCTTTCGGCTATAATAAACAGAAAGGGAATTTTGAGGCAGAAGGCACTTATTTCATTTGCCGAGATTTTGAAATTTCAGAGAAAATTCGGGTTTAATATCACCATCTCGTCCGGTGCGGATTCATATACGGGTCTGCGTTCAGTTCGTGAAACAGAATATCTCTGCAGTCTTTTTGGAATGGAAAAAGATGAGGTTAAAACTGCCTTAAACGCTGTTGATGTCCTTTTAAATCCACACCGGTCTGTTAAGGTGATAGATAAATGAAACCTCTGCCCCCTACTTTGCGTCCGGACAAGAGATATGTTCTTGGAAGAATTGTACCTTTTAATGCAGGTTTTGACGGAAAAGAACTGTATTATGGGATTTATGATGCAGTTGTCTCCCTGCTGGGTGATCTGGGTGCTGCCGATATGAGTATGAGTGTTGTTTTTTCCGATTGCAACTGGGTTATAGTCAGGTGCAGCAGGGGTTTTGAGTCTGAACTTGAAACTGCTGTGGCAACAGTAAACCAGGTTGGCGGTAAAAAATGTGCCATACGCTGTGTTGCAACATCCGGGACGATTGCGGCGCTGAAAAGAAAAATTCCCGGGTCAGCTTCTGATAAAGAAGCGAGGGATGTCGAAATCGGAGATATGGTGTACTCTGCCGTTTCGGTGTCACAGGAAAAGGTTGATTTATATAAAGAGGGAATTAAACACCAAGATACATTGTATTTTACCAGAGAAGATCTTGAGGAACTATAATGCAACCAACTATGAATGCTCAAATGGGAGGATACGACAGGGCTATTACTGTTTTCAGTCCTGACGGCCGCTTATATCAGGTGGAATATGCACGGGAGGCGGTTAAGAGAGGAACTACTGCCGTTGGTATCAAATGTACAGACGGAGTCGTTCTGATCGTCGATAAGCGTATCAGTTCAAGACTTCTTGAAAAATCTTCTATCGAGAAGATATTCAAGATTGATGAACATATTGGCGTGGCTTCATCCGGACTTGTCGGAGACGCAAGGGCACTTGTTGACCGTGCGAGAGTTGAGTCCCAGATAAACCGTGTCTCATATAATGAGGCTATTGATATTGAGACTCTCTCCAAAAAGCTATGTGATCATATGCAGACTCTGACCCAGTACGGCGGTGCAAGGCCGTATGGTACTGCATTGTTAATTGCAGGGGTAAGCGATGATCAGACACGTCTTTTTGAGACAGATCCTTCCGGGACTCTTCTTGAATACAAGGCAACCGCAATCGGCACAGGCCGTCCGGCTGTTATGAAAGTCTTTGAAGAGGACTACAATGAGGACATGAAGGTATCAGAAGCAATTCCGATGGGCTTAAAGGCACTTCATGCAGCAACAGAAGGCAAATTTGATGTTAATACTGTTGAAATAGGCGTTGTTGCCCTTGAAAATGCTGTATTTGAAAAGATGAGCAGGGACGAGGCAAAGGATTACGTTGAAAAGTTTGAAGCTGAGTATTCTCCTGAGGATGCTGAGAATAAAAAAGAAGAGTAGGTGAAAATTCGATGATATCTCTTGAGCAGGCGGTAGTGGCGAGGCTTGAGAGCCACGGGGAGAAGTTCGAAATACTTGTGGATCCTGAAGATGCGGCGCGCATACGTTCCGGTGAGACTGTAAATATTGAGGATGCTGTGGCAGCCCTTTTTATCTTTGAGAATTCCTCCAAGACAGATAAGGCATCTGAGGAATCCTTAAAGAAAGTTTTTGAAACAACCGATTTTGAGACTATTGCCCGGCGGATAATAAAAAAAGGTGAGATTCACCTTACCGCTGATCAGCGAAAGCATATGGTTGAGAGAAAGCGCAATCAGGTGATCACTTTTATTTCACGAAATGCGATCAACCCCCAGACAAAACTTCCGCATCCTCCAAAGCGTATTGAGATGGCAATGGAGGAGGCAAGAGTTAGTATCGATCCCTTCAAACATCTTGACGAACAGGTCAAAGATGTATTAAAGGCATTAAGGCCGCTCATACCTATAAAATTCGCGGAAACGCGTTTTGCGGTCAGGGTACCTGCCGATTTCGCACCTAAGGCATATGGTGAGATATCCGCCTCAACAACTATTGAAAAGGAAGAATGGCAAAAGGACGGTTCCTGGATCTGTGTATGTAAGATACCTGCCGGAATACAGGAAGAGTTCTATGATATGATAAACCGTCTTACAAAAGGTGACGGCGATGTTAAAATCCTCAGTCAGGATTAGTCATCATTATTAAGGTTGTAAAAATAATATATACAGACCTAAATTTCGGGGCATAGTTAATATGGCAAAATCAAATAACAAACGAGCAAAAGGAAGAGTAACAGGCAGTGCAGGAAGATTTGGTCCAAGATACGGACGTTTCCTTAGAAAGCGCGTAAATGAGATCGAAAAATTAACCAATGCAAAGCATGTATGCCCAAAATGTGATACAGCAGCAGTATCAAGAAAAGGTACAGGTATCTGGCAGTGCAAAAAGTGTGGCTTCAAGTACGCAGGCGGAGCATATGTTCCACAGACACCTAATCTTAAAGTTGCACTTCGTACAATAGAGCGTTCACTGATCAAAGAGTAATGAGGTCTTGATTTATGTCAGGTTATAAATGCGCAAGGTGTAAGCAGAAAGTGGAGATTGATATCAATGTCCGCTGTCCGTACTGTGGTCACCGCATTCTTTTCAAGGAGCGCGGGGCAGGCATAAAGACTGTAAAAGCCAGATAATGGAAGTTACAACTTCACGCAAACCTGTGCCGGCCCTGAGGACTTTCTCAAAGGATCTTGCTTTTTCCCTTGGAGTGCATTATTCTCCAAGAGGAAAAGCCGGTATGGAGAGTGTTGCCTGTGCAGACTCGGATGTGCTGATTGTTTCCAAATCAGGCAGAGATTTTTTAATTGAAGTTTATCATGAAGGTGAGCCTGTCTATGAATTTTTATTCTCTTCGTATTCAGTAACTGATCGCGAAGACAATATTTTAAAAGGCTTAAAAACCGGCAACCAAATTGTTTATGATAATCTGAATCAATATCTCAATGTTCAAAAGACACAGGACGGTCATGATCTGATTTCTTTTGACGGTGCACAGAGGCGAAGATATGTCCTCAGACTCAAAAATGGAAAATAAGGCGGTTTTTGTATTTGAAACCCCTTATGCGAGACAGATATATAATTCTGTAAAACCTGAAGATGAGGATATGGGACGCTCATGTTCGATGGTTTCCTTAAGAGATGAGGAGACTCTCGTTCTGACTGTTGGGGCCGAAGATGTCTCAGCATTTCGTGCAGCGTTAAATACATGGTTAAGATTGATTAATATTGCAGAAGAGATGCAGGAAGTAGTTAAATTATGAATAATATTCCACCAAAAGTTCAGAATCAGCTGGCAATGCTTCAGCAGG
>NZ_JBSREC010000078.1:0-5558 GCF_055145805.1 Methanomicrobium sp.
CTTGTTTCAGCAGAAAATGTTATGATTCCGTTTGATGCAGCGATACCATTCGGACTTATGATAAATGAGCTTTTAACAAATGCTTTCCGGCATGCCTTTCCAAAAGCAGGTGGCGGTATTGTAAAGATAACACTTGAAGAAAAAGGAGGGGATTTGTTCGTCCTTAATTTCTCTGATAATGGAAAAGGTCTTTTGGAAGGGTTTGATCCATATACAACAACATCTCTGGGGTTAAGTCTTGTCCGCAACTTGATTGAGAGGCAGTTATCCGGGGAAATGACGGTTGATTCCGAAAAAGGCACACATTATGAGATAAAATTCAAAGCAGAAGGTATATAGGCGGATTTATAATGATGAAAGATATCAGGATTCTGATTGTTGAGGATGATGCAATTATCTCAATGGATATAGAGCAGAGGGTAAAAAAGCACGGCTGTATTGTTCTGGGAGTCGTTGACCGTGCCGAGAAGGTATTTGAAAAAGTTGGCAGTGAAAGACCTGATATCGTCCTTATGGATATAAACATAAAGGGAGAGATGGATGGCGTCTCAATTGCAGAAAAACTTCTCAATGACTATGATATTCATGTAATCTACATAACTGCATATTCTGATATGAGTATGAGAGAAAGGGCGCTTAAAACAGAACCTCTTGGATATCTTGTAAAGCCCATCCGTGAGTCGGAGCTCGTTGAGATGCTTGAGTACGCATCTGAAAAAATAAAAAGAGAATAATATTTGAGTTTTAAATTTTTTTAAATCATTTTGTATTAAGCATGTAGTTTACAGCTTCCTGCGGCATTGTGGTTGATTCTGCAATCTGTTCAGCTGTTTTTCCTGATTTTGCAAGTCTTTTTACACATATGTCCATTCTTTCCCCCACCTCAATCATGTGGCCGTCGGGATCGAGAAATCTGACGGTAAGCTGCTGCCAGGGCTGCTTTTTCACATCGTGAACGAAATCCACACCTGCTGACTTTAAAACTTCAGAGGTTTTTTTCATATCATCGGTTTCATAATAGAGTTCAAGCATCTTTTTTGATTGGAAATCCCCGTCTTTTGATTCAGATTCTCCGAATATTACATTTCTGCCGTAATTACCGTCCCAGATGCCAAGTCCGCTTTTAAAACCTACATTTGGCCCGAGATCAAGTTCTATCTCCTCTCCCATTATTTCCGTATAGAATTTTTTTGAAATTTCCACATCCTTTACGAAAAGAACAGTTGAATGATACGAAAACGGTCTGTTCTCTTTTTCTACCTGAGATGATGTAACCATATCTGCAAAAAGGGTCTGGAAATATATAGTCGTTTTCCGCAGGCTGTGAAAGTAAAGGCAGATTATAATCTCTGGTTAGTGAGAATCAAAAAAAAAGTTTAGCTGAGCCAAAACCGGCTCTTTAAAAATTATTCTCCAATAATTTTGCTTACCTTTTCAGGATTTGCGGAGATCCATTTTGCTGCTGCATCTTCAACAGACATTCCGTCTTCCACGTCAAGCATAACTGATTCCATGTCTGAGGGCTGCCAGTAGAAGTTCTCTAATATGGAGTATGCTCCCGGTTTTTCTTCCTTAAGGCCGAGACGTGCGAGTGAGCCAATATACTCCTCTCCTCCGAAGACTTCTTTTGGATCGTCAAGATATTTCAGATCAAACCTTGCAAACATCCAGTGTGGCGTCCAGCCGGTGACGACAATCCATTTCTCATCCTTTATGGCTTTGGTGAGTTCTGCTGTCATTCCCGCACTGCTGCTTGCAAGAATGGTGTAATCAAGTCCGTACTGGGTTACTGCATCCTCGGTGTTTGACATCATTCCTGCACCGGGTTCAATTCCGGTAATTGTGTTGTCAAATTTGTCTGCAACTGTGTTCATCTCATCGATTGAATCGATTTCAACATATGAAGGCACTACAAGACCAATCTTTGCCCCGTCAAGGTTGTGACCGACAAGATCGATGTCCTTACCATATTTTTCCCAGTAGTTTCCCTGGGTTGCGGGAAGCCATGCTGAGATTGTCATATCAACTTTGCCGTCGGCAAGTGCCTGATAGAGTGGTCCTGCATCGACTGCCATAAGTTCGACATCGTAGCCTGCCTGTTCATAAATCTGTTTTAATACGTTTGTACTTGCAATTTCAGAATCCCAGAGAACATATCCGATTTTTACTTCTTCAGCCGGCTGTGTGCCGGTTTCAGCGGGTGTTGCTTCTGACGGTGCGCCTCCTGTACATCCTGCTATAAGGATGAATGATAAGAGAACAACAATACCGGCAGTTAATAATTTTACATTCCTTTTAAACAATTTATCACGACCTGTTGGGTATTTAATCAGAAAAAAATAATGGAAAAATTCATCCCCAAAAAAACACCTTATGGTAAGGCCGTAAAAGCACGGCCTCTTCTGACCCTTATATAGTTCACTATATAAAGTATTGTCTAATCACGATTTAATCAGGTTTTGTGAGATTCTGTCGAGAATTATAGCTATTATTACAATTGCAAGCCCTGCCTCAAAACCTCCTCCTATATCGACTCTCTGAATACCTGTAAGCACGTTCAGACCAAGACCTGCTGCTCCTATCATTGATGCGATGACAGTCATTGAAAGTGCAAGAAGGATACACTGGTTTACGCCGGCCATAATTGTGGGCATTGCAACAGGCAGCTGTACTTTTATGAGTTTCTGTCCCGGAGTTGCACCGAATGAGTCTGCAACTTCGCTTAGTTCAACAGGCACCTGACGGATACCGAGATTTGTTAAGCGTATTGCGGGCGGCATTGCAAATATTATTGTTGCAATAATTCCCGGCACATTTCCAAGTCCGAAGAAGATTACAGCAGGTATCAGGTAGACGAATGAAGGCATTGTCTGCATAAGATCAAGAACCGGTTTTGTAAGTCTGTCTGCCGCTTCACTTCGTGAAGCCCAGATTCCAACCGGAATTCCAATCAGTAGTGCAATTACAGATGATGTTATGACAAGTGCAAGAGTCTGCATGGATTCTTTCCAGAGATCGAGATTTAAGATGAGCAGAAGTCCTGCGGCAATAAGAATACCTGTCATATTATTCCTGTTCGTAACCTGCCACCCGAGAGCGGCAATAAGAATTATAAGAATTATGGGAGGTATTAAAAATAATAAATCTGAAAGACCGGTTACAAATATATCAATTATTGTGCTTATTGCATCAAAGAGCCATCCAAAGTATGTATCAAGCTGGTCTACCAGATATTCGACAGCATCCCCGAGAGGAATTTTTGGAATAATTGCATTGTCAGCCATCTAAATAATCTCCATACGTGCCATTGCGGCAAGAAGAGAACCTTTTATGATGATTCCCTTTATTCTGTCATTTTCATCCAGAACGGCAACAGGATACGGGGAGTCGGCCATTACCGGAATTATCTCGCTAAGAGGTGTTTCAGTCCGGACAATTGGAACATCTCTTTTTACAATATCATTGAGCTTTTTTCCTTCTTTTTTTGCCTTTGTTGCATCCTCAGCCATTATCAGGCCCTCATATTTTCTGCTCTTTGAAACGGTAAACACACTTGAAATACCATATTCCTCCATGAAGTGAAGAGCATTGTTCGGGCCTGAATCTATTGAAATTAAGGGCTCCGGCTTTTTCATAACATCGGATGCTGTAAGAACCTTTACCATATCAACACCTTCAACGAATTTTTCCACGAATTTGGTTGCAGGATTTATCAGTATTTCTTCAGAGTTTCCTATCTGGAGAATTTCCCCGTCTTTCATCAGGGCAATTCTGGTCCCGAGTTTTAAGGCTTCGTCAAGGTCGTGGGTCACAAAGATTATTGTTTTTTGCAGATTATCCTGCAGGGTTAAAAGTTCGTCCTGCATATCCTTTCTTATAAGGGGGTCAAGTGCACTGAAAGCCTCATCCATTAAAAGTATGTCAGGATCTGATGCAAGGGCTCTTGCAAGGCCGACCCTCTGCTGCATTCCTCCGGAGAGTTCAGAAGGCATACTGTTCTCATATCCCTCAAGACCTACCATTTTCAGTGTTTCTGTTGCTTTTTTGACTTTTTCCTCATTTGAAATTCCCTGGATATCAAGTCCGAATGCCACATTTTCCAGTATATTTTTGTGGGGAAGAAGAGCAAAGCTCTGAAAGATCATTGCAACTTTATATCTGCGAAGATTAAGGAGTTCTGCTCCTTCAAGATTAGAAATATCTTCGCCGTTTATTATTATACTTCCATATTCGGGTGTTATAAGCCGGTTTATGCATCTTAAAAGGGTAGACTTTCCACAGCCTGAAAGTCCCATTAAAACAAATATTTCGCCCGATTTTACTTCAAAACTAACTTCTTTTAAGGCGACATTCTGGCCTGTTTTCTCAAAAATGTCTTTTTTTGAGAGACCCTCCCTGATAAGTTTTTTGGCTTTTTCAGGTTTTGACCCGAAAATTTTTGTCAGATTTTTTATTTCAACAACTATATCTTCAGATGATTTGCTAATATCTGATTCAGACATATATATACCTCATATAAAATAGAATTATAAACATCTATGTTATTCTTATAGTTATGTGTGGTAAGTGTTTGGTTTTTTAGAAATCCAAAATATTGCTAATTTAGACGATTTTAAGGAAATAATGCTCTATAATTTGAAATTTGCCCGGCCTGTGCCGGCTATAACTAAATAGGAGAAAGGATATTGAATAAAATTGGATTTAAAGATAATAATAGGAAATTAAGGTCAAAAACAGAATCTGTCATATTTACATCAGTTTTCTGCTCCGTTAATCCTGCCAGTGTAAGATAAGAGTATAATATTATACACAGACGGGGAGGGTAGAAAAACTAATAATTTTTCCCGGATTGGAAAGAAAACCGGCGCAACCTCCAAAATCCTCTGCCTGTTCACCCCCTGCATTTCGACCCTGTTTTGCGCGGACGGAAAAAAACCCTGGAAAAACGCCTGTTTTACCAGTCTTCACAAAGGGTCAGGGTGATCAGCAGACCAAAAACGGTCCTGAATTAACAAGGTTTATATGTGGCGAAAGACCACTTTGTAAGGCCGAAGTATGATGGCGAAAGTTCGCTCAAATGCGTCCGTTTCAAAAATGCCTGAAATATAGACGGATTAATAGAAAAGCATGTGGATTGGCACAGGGATATAACTCTGTTATGTTTCTGATGTGATGTCCTGACTTTTCCAAAGAGAAAACTAATGGGTTTATATGGAAATAAGCCCAATATGTTATCTCGCGATTCTTGATGGAGAACCGAAGTCACCCGGATGGGGGTGTCGGTTCTGACGTTGGCACTGACAATGCGGAAATTTGTTTAATTAACCGCTAATTCCTTTTGTGATACAAAAATGATATCGATAGAACAAGTGTGCCGAAGTGAAACGTATCTTCAATACTGCACGAAAACGGTAGTTTTCGTCAGGTCCATAGAACTCAATTCGTGAGTTGTATGAACAAATAAAATTCTGGTTGATCCTGCCAGAGGTCACTGCTATCGGGGTTCGATTAAGCCATGCGAGTCGAGAGGGTTCAGACCCTCGGCGGACTGAGATCGG
>NZ_JBSREC010000079.1:0-7387 GCF_055145805.1 Methanomicrobium sp.
GGCTATAGTCCCACAGTAGCCTCTGAAATTTTTCCCGCCCCAGTTTACATACTGGACTGGGAATCTAAAATCAATTAAATTTCGTCCACCTGATACATTGACATTCTCAAGATAATCTAAGAGAGGAGAGCCCTGATACCAGGGCATTTTTTTACTGTTTTCAATTACGTTATCACCCTTAAGAGCGCTTATCGGAATAAAATAAATTGATTCAGCTGAGAGTTTGTCCGAAAATGTCCTGTAATCATTTACAATTTTTTCATATACCTCTTCAGAATAATCAACAAGGTCCATCTTGTTGATTGCCACAACAAAATGCCGGATACCAAGAAGTGAGGAGATGAACGTATGCCTTCTGGTCTGTGTCACAACACCTTTTCTGGCGTCAATAAGAATTAGGGATAATGAAGCATTTGATGCCCCTGTTGCCATATTTCTTGTATACTGTTCATGTCCGGGAGAATCGGCGATAATAAAACGCCTTTTAGGAGTCGAAAAGAACCTGTATGCAACATCGATTGTAATTCCCTGTTCTCTCTCGGATTTAAGTCCGTCTGTAACGAGAGAATAATCAATCTCCTGATTTCTGTGTATTCTTGAATAATCCTTAATTGAGCTTAACTGATCCTCAAATATTGATTTGGAGTCATACAAAAGCCTCCCGATGAGAGTTGATTTCCCGTCATCAACACTACCTGCGGTTGCAAACCTTAATAGATCAATATTCTGATTCTTCTCAATTATTGATTCAGGGCTCTTCAAAAGTATCCCTCCCTTTTCTTCTGTTCCATGGAACTGTCCTGATCATGATCGATTACTCTTGTTATACGCTCGGAATTTCTTACAATCATCATCTCTTCTATTATTTTTTCCATAGTATCAGCATCAGATCTGACTGCACCTGTACAGTAGTGGCATCCAAGCGTTCTGAAACGGCACATCACTTCTGTGATCTCTTCTGAATATTCATCTGTGTAAACCGGAATAAGCTGATTGTTTCTCTCAATAACCTGCCTTATTTTTGCAAAGTAAAGAGGAACAACCTCGATATTTTCATAATATATGTAAGTCCAGATATCAAGTTCAGTCCAGTTTGAGAGAGGAAAGACCCTGATTGATTCTCCTGGGTTTATTTTGGAATTGAATATATTCCACAATTCAGGCCTCTGATTTTTAGGATCCCACTGCCCATATTTATCACGGAATGAAAAAACTCTCTCTTTTGCCCGGGATTTTTCCTCATCCCTTCTGGCGCCTCCAAACGCTGCATCATATCCTCCTTCATTTAATGCATCAAGAAGCGCTTTTGTCTTAAGTTCGGCACAGCATTTTACTGTTCCAAGTGATATCGGGTTTACTCCGTTTAACAATGCTTCTTCATTTTTTGAGACTCTTAAGTTCAGGTTATTCTTTTTTGTATAATAATCCCTGAATTCATACATCTCCGGAAATTTGTATCCTGTGTCAACATGCAGGAGAGGAAAAGGAACTTTTTCAGGATAGAAAGCTTTTATTGCCAGATGTGCCATTACAGATGAGTCTTTTCCAACTGAATACAGCATTACAGGGTTTTCAAACTCTGCTGCAACCTCTCTTATTGTCCCGATGCTTTCAGCCTCAAGTGTTTTTAAATTTGAAAGCCGGTATGATTCTTCTTTTTTATCCATGGAAGTCCTCATATGTATCCATAATTTTTTAGGTATTCAATAACGGTCTTAACAGACTCAGGGATACTTTCCTCTGCTGTATTCAAAATTATCTCGGGATTTATAGGTTCTTCGTAAGGATCACTGATGCCTGTAAACTCAGGGATTTTGCCCTCAATTGCCTGCCTGTAAAGACCTTTTACGTCTCTTTCAATCAGTGTTTCCCTGTCGCATTTAACATATACTTCTATAAAATTATGACAGTTTTCTCTTGCATGTGTCCTCAGGTTTATGTATGGCGATATAAATGAAACAAGGGTTGCAACACCGTTTTTTGAAAGCAGTTCTGCAACAAATGATGCCCTTTTAATATTTTCATTCCGGTCATCCTTTGAAAAACCGAGATCACTGCAGAGGCCTTCCCTTACAATATCCCCATCAAGCCTCTGGACATATTTTATGCCTAGTTTTTTAAGTTCTTCTTCAAGAGCAATTGCAATTGTAGTCTTGCCTGCCCCTGACCACCCTGTAAACCATATTGTAAATCCTTCTTCTGCCATAGAACACAACTCACATAATATCAGGTATCTTTATAGATTTGATATCCATTCCCTTCTTTAAAACAACGAAATAATTATTTAAAAGCGATTCTTTATTATAATGCGGTTCTTTTCGAGTTTTTAGGTCAATTAAACTGCATCCTGCCTCTTTTGCAATGATATGACCTGCCGCAATATCCCATTCCATTGAACCCTGAAATCTGGGGTAAATATCAGAAAGGCCCGCTGCGACTTTGCAGAATTTAAGTGAAGAGCCTGCAGGGACAATGTTTTGGATATTGTTCATCTTCATAAACTCAGAGTCCAGAGTCGTGCTATGTTTTCTGCTTCCTGTAGCAGTCAAAACAGAATTTTTTATTTCAGCAAACGGAAGTTTTTTCCTTTCTTTCTCATCTTCCATATATGAACCGTAATTTTCTGCCGCAAAATATGTGATTTCAGGCACTGGTGCGTATATAACTCCCATGACAGGTTTATTATCTTTGATATAAGCAATATTTACTGTAAATTCACCGTTTTTTTCGATAAACTCCTTTGTCCCGTCAAGAGGATCTACAAGGAAAAATTCTGTGTAATCCTTTCTGACACTGTATTCAGGGTAATTTTCCTCGGATATTATTGGGATATTGTATGATTTTTTTAGACATTTGCCAATGTATTCATCTGATTCAAGGTCTGCTTTTGTCAGAGGCGAGTTGTCATCCTTATACACAATATCAGTTTTTGAACTGTTGTAATGTGTTAAAATAATCTCCCCTGCATTTCTCGAGATATTTATCAGTTCTTTAAGCATCTGAGGTAGATTATCTTCATCCATCGCTTTTTTCCTCTGAATCTGTTTCTCTTCCACCTTCAATTTTAGTAATATATACAGTGCCGTCTTTTAAGGCAACCCATCTTAATGAATCACCATGTTCAATATTTAAAAGTTTAAATATTTTAGAAGGAACTGTTGTCCTGCGCCTGTAGGACCTTACAGTTACTGCAGTCTCTTCTATACAAGCTATTTCATTAGAGTCAATCAGAGGCAAATGAACACCACATTTTCAATTTGTTAAATTTTATGTTGGTTGTATGTTGCAATAAACTATTTCTTTGGAGACCAATAACCAATATACTACCAATACACTATTGGCAACATTCCAATATATTTTTATAATATTCAACAAAAATGAATTTATAAGGAATGAAAATGAACAAAATTTTTATTATTGCATTACTTGCAATGGTTATTTCAGCTGTTGCATTCACAGGCTGTACAGATTCAGGAAATCAAAATTCACAGGGTAAAATTACAATTTCCGGCGCTTTTGCTCTTTATCCAATGATGATTGCATGGAGTGAAGAGTATAATAAAATAAATCCTGATGTGAAAATTGATATTTCCGCAGGCGGTGCAGGAAAGGGTATGACTGATGCTCTGTCAGGAATGGTTGATATTGGAATGGTATCAAGAGAAATTTATCCGGAAGAGGAAGAGAAAGGCGCAGTTTGGGTATCAGTTGCAAAAGATGCAGTTGTCGGGACAATTAATGCAGACAACCCGATAATTTCTGAAATTAAGCAAAAAGGATTTAGTTCCTCTACTCTTAAGAAACTTTATGCTGATGCAGAATATGAATCCTGGGGAGAGTTATACTCCGGAGTTGAATCAGATGATCAAGTAAATGTCTATACAAGATCTGACGCATGTGGGGCTGCATCTGTCTGGGCACAGTTTATGGGGTATAAACAGGAAGATCTTCAGGGAACAGGTGTTAACGGCGATCCGGGTGTTGCAGAGGCAGTAAAAGCCGATACCCTCGGTGTCGGGTACAACAATATCAACTTTGCATATGATTTCAATACAGGACTTCCTATTGAAGGAATTGAGATTATTCCTCTGGATATAAACAATAACGGCGTAATTGACCCTGAAGAGGATTTCTATGATACAAGGGATGAACTTATAAAAGCAATATCCGAAGGAAAATATCCGTCCCCCCCGGCAAGGGATCTTAATCTTGTAACACTTACTGAATTTAAGGGAGCTACAAAGGATTTCGTTTTTTGGATAATGACTGACGGTCAGAAATATGTACCTGAAAATGGCTATCTTCCTCTATCTGATGAAAAAAATTCAGAAGAGTTATTAAAAATAAAATAAAGAGATTCGGAAGTATTGTATGAATTCCGATGAGAACAGAGTATTTAGTCAATACAGAATCTCTTCAAAAAGGGAAAGAAGAGATCTGACAGATAATATTGCAGGAAAATTAATGCAGATTCCTGCAATCATAATTTCATTTTTATTAATTGGAATATTTGCACTACTGTTGCTTCACTCAGAACAGATTCTGTCTCTTTATCCGATAACAGATCTTATCTTCTCATCGTCATGGAAACCCCTTGCAGGTGATTTCGGATTTTATCCCTTTATTATGGGCACAATATGGGTCACATCTCTTGCAATGCTCTTCTCAATTCCAATATCAATATTTTCAGCAGTTTACCTCTCAGAATACGCCCATCCAGAATTAAGGAAGATTATTCAGCCCTTTATTGATCTTCTTGCAGGAATACCATCTGTTGTCTTTGGTCTTTTTGGAGTTCTCCTAATTGTTCCTTTAATCAGGGATTATCTTGCCCCTATGGCAGGTGTTTCAAGTTCAGGTTATTGTGTGTTGGCCGGCGGTTTTGTCCTCTCAATAATGGTTTTTCCAATATTGATCTCAGTTAGTTATGAAGTATTACGCACAGTCCCTGCCGAGATGCGTGAGGCGTCATTAACACTTGGTGCCAATCAGTGGGAAACAATAAAAAAAGTTGTTTTAAGAAAGGCATACCCCGGAATTATCGCTGCTATAATTCTTGGATTCAGCCGGGCATTCGGTGAGACCATGGCTGTTTTGATGGTTGTCGGAAATGTTGCCAAAGTCCCGACATCTGTCTTTGACCCTGCATACCCGATACCTGCTTTAATTGCGAATAATTACGGCGAGATGATGTCCATTCCAATTTACGACTCTGCTCTGATGTTCGCTGCACTTATTCTCTTTGTAATGGTTATTATTTTCAACATTATCTCAAAATACGTTCTTATTAAAATTAAAAGGAGAGTTGCATGATTAACAAACGGACTCTTGAGGAGAAATTTTTTAAATCAGTTATGGTTCTATCATTGACAATTGTAATCGGCAGCCTTTTCGCAGTATTTGCAACCGTAATCATAAGAGGTGCTCCTTCATTGTCACTTGAGATGATAACAGAGGTTCCTAAAGGAGGTTATTATCTCGGCGGCGGAGGAGGGATCTTAAATGCAATTGTCGGTTCATTATACCTCTCAATTGGAGCAATAATTATTGCTTTTATCTTAAGTCTTCCAATGGCTCTATATCTGAACCAGCACTCAGATAAATCACGTATGCCGGGAATCATAAGGATGATTCTTGAGGTTTCAACCGGAATTCCATCATTAATTTATGGTGTTTTTGTATTCCTTATTATGATTGAGGTTGGTGCCCGGGCATCTTTATTCTGGGGTATAATCACTATTGCAGTCTTTATAACTCCGATTCTTACAAGGGGAATGGATGAAATAATGCAGACTGTGCCCCTTAAATTAAAAGAGGCATCGCTTGCACTCGGTACAACAAGGCTTGAAACATTAATTCATGTAATTACAAGACAGGCACTCCCGGGGATATTAACAGCAGTAATTCTGGCATTTGGGAGAGGAATAGGAGATGCCGCATCTGTTCTTTTTACAGCAGGATATACAGATTCAATTCCCACATCACTTGCAGACCCTGTTGCAACACTGCCTCTGGCAATATTTTTCCAGCTGTCAACACCTATTCCTGAAGTTCAACAGAGGGCATATGCATCTGCAATTGTTCTTCTCGTAATTGTTCTGTTGTTAAGTGCGGTTTCAAGGATATTATCAAGGAGATTTATGAAATATGTCGTCAGATAACTCAGATTCTGCTAAAATCAGGGTTAATAATTTTTGTTTTAGTATTGACTCAAATGAAATCCTAAAGGATATAAATGTAGAAATTCCGAAAAATCAGATAACTGTAATAATCGGCCCTTCAGGATGCGGGAAATCCACACTGCTTAAAAGTATTAACAGGATGAATGACCTGATTGAAGATATCAGTTTTGAGGGTGAAATACTAATAGACAATAAAAATATCCTTAGCAGGGATACAGATGTTACCGAGCTTAGAAAAAATGTAGGAATGATTGCGCAGTCTCCAAATCCTCTTCCCATGTCGATATATGACAACGTGGCATATGGACCGAAAATTCATGGCACCAGAGATAAGGCGGCTTTAAACAGGATAGTTGAGGACGCATTGAAGACAGTCGGCCTGTGGGAAGAGGTAAAGGACAGGTTGAAAGACCCGGCAACAAAACTCTCTTTGGGCCAGCAGCAGAGATTGTGTCTTGCAAGAACTCTTGCAATTGAACCCGAAATTATTTTATGTGACGAGACAACATCCGCACTTGACCCAATTTCCGCAAAACATATTGAAACCGAGCTTATCAGTTTAAAAGAGGATTATACAATTTTATTTGTAACCCATATTCTCCGCCAGGCAAAAAGAATTGCAGATTATGTGATATTCATCTACCTTGGAGAAATTATAGAGCATGGACCTGCCAGCGAGGTGTTTAATAATCCGAAGGATGAAAGGACAAAAGCGTATCTGGAAGGGGTTTTTGGGTAAACACATAATAGATACCCGACAACCATATTCCCTTTAAAAAACAAACAATATTACAACAATGAAACAGATCGCCCTCTACGGCAAGGGAGGAATAGGAAAATCCACAACTTCAGCGAACCTCTCCGCTGCCCTTTCAGAAAAATCTCTTGATATTCTCCAGATTGGATGTGATCCCAAACATGACAGCACGCGCATGTTAATGCACGGGGAATGGATACCAACAGTCCTCGATTTAATCAGGGGGAAGGGGGAGGCAAACCTGAACATATCAGACGTTGTCTATACCGGTTATAATAACATCCGCTGCGTTGAGGCAGGAGGGCCTGAGCCCGGTGTCGGGTGTGCCGGTCGCGGGATTATCGCAACATTCCAGCTTCTTGAAAAATTAAACGCCCTATACGGCGATGTCATCGTCTACGACGTTTTGGGCGATGTTGTCTGCGGCGGATTTGCAATGCCTATGCGT
>NZ_JBSREC010000080.1:0-9094 GCF_055145805.1 Methanomicrobium sp.
AGATCTCTTTGAAAAAGTGAGGGTAATGTTATGACAGCCAAAACTTCAGAGATTATTCAAAAAAGATTTGGCTGGTGCCCGAATGCCCCTGCCATAAGCACGAAACAAGCAGAGCACACAATCACGCCTGCAGCCCGGAATTCAGCACAGCCGGATGGCGGGACAGGCGGACAGGGGCGAATCAGCCGGGGAATTAACCTTGCATCGGACAGCATAAAGAAACTGATAAATAATAAACAGCTGCTCTGGTTCTCATTTCTGGCAGGTCTTGTGATAATCTTAATGACCCTTGCAGAAATATCCCTAATAGTATTTTCCGGCAGCTACTCATACTGGTCACTGGGTTACAAGCCCGGAATTGTTCTGACGTTTGCTATTGAAATGATCAGTATATTTTGTTTAAACTTCCTGCTTGCAGGCCTTATCCTGAGTTTACACCCGAAAAGCACAGGACAACCGGTAACCGTCCGTGAAGGATTGTCCCGTGCAAAAAGTCATGTGCAGTCAATTACGGGATGGTCCTTTATTCTGGCGCTTTTGGGAACAGCAATCTATACCATTATCGTGCATCACCCGTATTACGGATATCTTTACCCCGCACTGGTCACATTTGCGTTTTCCATCCCCTTTGTCTACTATATTCCTGACATCCTGTTATCGGCCATAAGTTTCGTCTTCATCAAAATGTTTGTAAACGTCCTGCTTTTCGTCCTTACCATGTTCGTAATTCCAATGCTGGTGCTGGAAAATAAGAGTCTGCCCGATGCTGTTATGAGATCGATTTTGTTTTTTAAGAAGATATGGACTGAGATTATCATTTGTTTCTTTATTTTCGGCCTATTCCTGCTCGGAATTTCATTACTCGATCCCATCATCCGTATGACTCCGGCCTTTGTCGATTATGACTATCACTTTTTCTCAGTCTATAGTATTGAGATGACCGTAATCTGCATCCTGTTCCTGCTCGGCTGGTGGATCACAACAGTAATTGGATTTACAGTCGCAGGTATTGCAATCCAAAATCTCTATACGCTTGGAAAGACAGGGCGAATGCCGGGAAAATTAGAGAATCAGATGTCCTGAATTACGGGATTATAATAAAATATAATAAATTATTTTCAGGGGAAACATTATACCCAATCATACCTAAAGAGAAAAAATATGAAAGAGATAATCGGGGTTGCTAAAAGTTTCAACGGTTTACAGGTATCATACCTTTTGGGAGATGAGACCATTTCAGAGCTTTTCAGTTATGAAAACCTGATAGAAATGAAGATAAATGTATCAGATCTCATAAAAAACCCTTCATATTACGCCGTTGACACAAACGGGCCAAAAGTTGTCAGAACAGATTTTTGCGGTAAACACTAAGATCAGGCTGATCTAAAAATCAGGTGAAATTTAAGCATCATAATCAGATAAATATTCAATTAAAGCTGATTTTTGCAGGATTTTAAAAAACACAACACTATCAATATATATTATAAAAATAGATTCTCAAAAAGGATGATGAACGAAAAAATATTAAAAGCCATAACAAATATCGAACTGGCGGTATATTTCGCTTTAATGATAGTACTGACAGTAGTTATTGTCTTTTCATTATACGAACTTTTAGTTATAATAATATATACCCTGTTCTACGATGATTCGCTGTATCTCCTTGGAGCACGCGGGATTTTACAGTTTTTTGAGTTTTTCCTGCTTATTTTAATAGGAATAGAGCTTATGGAGACCATAAAATCCTTCCTTGAAACACAGAAACTGGAAGTCGGTATAGTAATAATACTTGCAATAATAGCAATTTCAAGAAAAATAATTGTTCTTGACCCTGCTACAGCATCCGATTTTGAACTTTTAGGTATTGGTGCAATAGTAATTGCCCTGACAGCCGGCTACTACTTCGTTAAAAAAGCAGACGCATTAAAACCCTGCAAACAATAATTTTTCATCCTTTTTAAAAAAATAAAGGATTTTTACGAAATAAAAAAATTATAGAAATTAATTTTTCCTTTTTTTATACCCTTCCGTAGATATCGTCAAATCTTTCTATATCATCTTCCCCGAGATATTCTCCAATCTGAACCTCAATAACCTCAAGAGGAATTATTCCACGGTTTGCAAGCCTGTGACTGATTCCGGCAGGGACAAATGTACTCTGCCCCTGGGAGAGTGTTTTTACTTCTGAATCAATGGTCACTTCAGCACTTCCGCTTACGACGACCCAGTGTTCACTTCTGTGATGATGCTTCTGCAGTGAAAGGATACTCCCCGGCTTTACCGAAACCCTCTTTATCTTAAAAAAGTCATGCATTTCAAGAACAGTATAAGATCCCCAGGGACGGTTTACTGTAAGATGATATTTTGTGATATCATCCCCCCTCTCCTGATAAATACGGACCAGTTCCTTAACAGACTCTGTGCAGTCAAGGTTACATACTAAAAGTGCATCACCCGAGTCAATAACAGCAGTATTGTTAATCCCGATAAGTGCAACCTTCTTATTATCCGATGAGACGTAATTTCCCTTAGAATCCAGAAATTCCCCGGGCCCTGCATTACCATTCTGATCACAGGTCTGCATCTGGTATATCGATTTGAAACTCCCAAGATCGTTCCATAAACAGTCAAGCGGCACAACCGCAACCTTCCCGGATCTTTCCAGAAGACCGTAATCTATGGATACAGAATCAAGTGAATGATAATTTAACTCATCAGCAGAAAATTCAGTAGTCATTTCAGGCTGAAACTTTTCTGCCTCTGCTAAAAAAATACCGGATGAGAAGAGAAATATTCCACTGTTCCAGAGATAGCCGGAGGCAAGATATTTCTCTGCAGTCTCAGGATCGGGCTTTTCCTTAAACTCATCGACCTCAAAACCGAAATCAAGGTGTTTTCCGGGTTTTATGTATCCGTATCCTGTATTAGGGGAGTCAGGTTTTATTCCGAAGACTACAATATTTCTTTTTGCAAGACCTGCCGCTTTTTTAAATATTTTAACAGAATCATCAGAAAGAACGTGATCGCTTGGGAAAACAATTATTTCATCGTCGCCAAAATCCCTGCAGATCTCTTTTACGCCCCACATGATCGCAGGAAGCGTATTTTTGCCAACAGGTTCCTTCAGGATATGATTTTCCGGAATGTTAAATCCCAGTTCATCTATCTGATTTTTGACAAGAAACTGGTATTTTTCATTTGTTACAATGATTATCTCTTCAGGACTGCATAATTTTAGAGCCCTTAAAAAAGTGTTTTGAAAGAGCGAATTGCCGTTAATACTCAGAAACTGTTTGGGATAATATTCACGGGACAGGGGCCACAGACGGGTGCCTGTTCCGCCTGCAAGAATTATTGTTTTCATCTTTATTTCACCGGATATAAGATATTATTATTTTTCTGATACTTTAAAAGAGATATCAGTTCTTATTTTATTATTAATTTGTGAAAAGGTTTATTCCCTTCCAGAATTAATGACTGAAATTAAGGATTTGTTGATTATGAAAATGATTTTTAAGATAAAGCCTATTGTAATCGCCCTGATAATAATCTCATCAGTATTCTTTGCAGGGTGCACAACATCACAGTCAGGAGATATGAGTACAACTCACGATTTTGCACAGACTGTATCTCTTCCTGAAAAACACTACAGCCCTGACGGCTCATGCTACTACACATCATTAATTGACGTTGTAAATACAGGAAACGGCCCTGCACTGAATGTAATGGTAAGATGCAGCCTAAAAGATGCGGCAACAGGGGAGATTGCAGATACGGAAAGCAAATTCTTTGAAGTGATTGACGAAAATGATCACAAGGCCTTTTCTGTAAATTTAGACGGCGAATGCAGTAAGAACTACGCAATTGGCGTTGATATTTCCGAGGATTATAAATGAAAATAACAGGACTTTGTGCAAGTCCGAGAGGCAAAAAGAGTGCAACACTTGCTCTTGTAAAGGAAGGGCTTTTGGGAGCTGAGAGTAAGGGAGCAGAGACAGACATTATCGACATCTGTAAAAAGGAGATAAAATCCTGCAAAGGATGCGGCAAATGCTATGAGAAGGGAAAATGTGTAAGAAAAGATGATTTTGAAGAGATACTGGATAAACTTTTAAAAAGCGACGGAATAATTCTCGGTTCACCAAATTACATCAACTCGGTAACAGGCCAGATGAAAACATTCCTTGACAGATTTGCAGACTCAATCCACTGCCAGAAGTTTACAGACAAATACGGATTTTCTGTCTCAACCGCAGGAGGCTCAAATTCAGACCTTGTTGCAGATTATCTTAACAATACTCTTCAGATTCTCGGCGCAAATACGGTAGGAAAAGTAAACATCGACATAGGTTCAAACCCCGAGGGGATGCCTGATACAAAAAAGCAGGCTTACAATATGGGGGGGATGCTTGTGGATGCAATAAAAATCAGGCAGACCTGGCCTGAACAGGATATTCTTCATAAAGAGATGAGAGAGAGAATGAAGTATCTTGTGACAATTAACAAAGACAACTGGCAGCATGAATTTGACTACTGGAAAAAACAGGGATGGCTTTGACTGATAAATCAATCACAAAAAACAGCCTTTAATCTTTTTTCCATATTAACAGAGTGAGTCCCCGTCCAGTAAAGTTTCCGGCAAAAAGCACACCACTTAAAATCCACATCTGTTTTCCCCGCAGGGGCATACGAGGCATTTCTTATCTCATCCGGATTTGCAGGCCGTAAAACCGAGTTGCAGACAACACATCTGTGCATTCCGATTTTTTCAGGTTTTTCAATAAGCTCCAGACAAAAAAGCTGCTTTAACTGGCTTAATACATCATCATATTCAAGATAAAGTGCATTATTATTAGAACCTCTGCCTGCAAGTTCGCGATCGCGTGTTAACAGATATCTCCCCTCTTTTTTTGCAATTTCCAGAAGAATAGTATCCTCACGCGGATCTCCGGGGGCAAGTGAATTTGCACTCTTTGTATCATATCCCATAAATCTGAGATAACGGGTCAGGACTCCAAGCATCCTGTCTGTTAAAAACAGATTTTTTTCATTCATCTCTGCCACACTTTTTTACCGAAAAATACCGGCGGTTACTGCTTGGGGGAATTAACAACAGGAATCCTCGCACCACATTTTCCACACAAATTACCTTTTAGATTCCTCATCTGAGTATTCCCGTCACGTTCGATAAGAAGCGCCCCGCATTCATGACACCAGGTATTACCAAAGGGATGTGACCAGACATTACCCAGGTACGGATATCTGATTCCCGCATCTTTTGCAAGCATGTATGCCTTTTCAAGAGTTTTTACAGGAGTGGGGCCGATATCAGTCATATTGTAATCAGGATGAAATCTTGTAAAATGCATTGGCGTATCTTCGCCCAGATTTTCATATACCCAGTTTACAAGTTTTTTTATCTCTTCATCAGAGTCGTTTAAACCGGGAATTAAAAGTGTTACAGTCTCGATATGCATACCGCACTCTTTTGCCTTTATTGTTGCATCAAGAACAGGCTGAAGTTTTGCTTTGCATACTTTATGATAAAAATTCTCGGTAAATGCCTTTATATCAACGCGGAATGCGTTTAACATCCCGGATAGTTCAGCTACCGCATCTTCGGTCATATAGCCGTTTGTGACATAAATTGTGCCAAGACCCTCCGAACATGCGATTTTTCCCATATCCATTGCGTACTCATGCCAGATTGTGGGTTCATTATACGTCCATGCAATACTTTTGCAGCCGTAATCCTTGGCCTTCATAACACCCGCCTCAGGACTCAGACTGTGAAGAAAACCCGCTGTTGTGCACTGTGATATCTCCCAGTTCTGACAGTGGCTGCATCTGAAATTGCATCCGATTCCGCCAAGGGAATATACACTGGTTCCGGGAAGGAAGTGAAAGAGCGGTTTTTTCTCCACCGGATCAACTGCTTCGGCACTAACTCTGCCATAGCTTTCGGCGTATAAAATCCCTCCACGATTCATCCTGACCCCGCAGATTCCGGTTTTTGTATCCGCAATTGTGCATCTGTGGCTGCAGAGACTGCACCTTACAGAAAGGTTATCCTTCTTTTCATAAAGCCGGGCTTCATGCATATAATTTTGACACCACCTTTTACCTTTTCTCTGCATTCATCCCTAATGACTTTTACCCTCATTTTAAAAATAAAAAATAAGGATCTGATCTCTTTTTAATTATATCATATTTTTTAGAAAGAATATATGGTATCAAAACCAAACTTTAGTTCTGGTATGAAAAAAATTGTAATATCGCTTGGCGGCTCTATTCTTGTTCCTTCGCTTGAATCAAATAAAATTGATAAATACCGCGATATTCTCATGGAATTATCAGAAAAATATCAGGTATTTGTAGTAATCGGAGGCGGCGGGGAGGCCAGAAGGTACATAAATGTTGCGCGTGACCTCTCAATTGACGAAGCAACTTCAGACGAACTTGGAATTCTTATAACCAGAATCAATGCATCACTTCTTTCCTGGGCACTGGGTGAGAAAGCATACCCTGCTGTGGCAGAAAACTACACAGACGCTTTAAAATACGCAGAATCAGGAAAAATTGTGGTAATGGGCGGAGTAACACCCGGACAGACCACAGATGCTGTATCAGCAGTTCTCGCCGAGAGAACAAAAGCCGATCTTTTAATAAACGCAACATCGGTTGACGGTATATACTCAGAAGATCCACGAAAAAACGATAAGGCAGAGAAATTTGACTTTATGACACCTGACGAACTCGTCGCAATAGTATCAGGCGGAAAGATGAGTGCGGGTTCAAACAATGTGGTTGATTTAATCGCCGCGAAAATAATTCAGAGAAGCAACATACCTATGATTGTTCTTGACGGAACAGATACTGAAAATATACGACTTGCACTATTAAAAGGCAAATTCAATGGATCTTTAGTCAGTAAAACCAATAAAAAACTTCTGCCGCTCTGAAATCCAATCAATATTAAATCGGCACATTTTTTAATACACCGGTGGAATATATGATGTCACAAACGGGGTAGTAGGGTAGCCTGGTCCATCCTAGAGCGTTTGGGACGCTTTGACGGCAGTTCGAATCTGCCCTACCCCATATACGTGTTTTTTTATGCAGACTTCCAAAGCATGCAAAATTTACTATGTTCTTAAAAATCTTTACGTAAATAAAGATACGAATTTCAATTTTCTTGAGTTTGAAAACCCTTTTCAGATTCTTATCATGACAGTTCTTTCTGCACAGACAACAGATAAAACTGTAAACAAAGTAAAAAATGAACTTTTCAGAAAATATCCTGACTGCAAAAGTCTTGCAGATGCAGATTTATCAGATGTTGAAAATATCATACTGAGCACCGGCTTTTACCACGCAAAGGCAAAGAACATAATAACAGCATCCGGGATTTTGTGTAAAGACTTCAACTCAGTAGTACCAAAAACAATAAAAGAACTTGTAACACTCCCCGGAGTTGGAAGAAAGACTGCAAATATAGTCCTAAACCACGCATACGGGATTAATGAAGGCATAGCCGTAGACACGCATGTAAAAAGGGTTGCTTTCAGGACAGGTCTTACTGAAAATACTGATCCTGAAAAAATAGAGAGAGATTTAACCGCACTTTTGCCAAAAGAGACATGGGGAAAGATCAACTTTCTTTTGATATCACATGGAAGAGCGGTTTGTGACGCAAAAAAACCGAAATGTGATGAATGCTGCTTAAAAGAGTACTGCAGATATTATATTGAAAAAAGTTCACAGTAAAAAAATTTAAGGATTTATAAAATCTGTTTTTAGTTCTTATTTAAGAACGCTGAAATTCTGTCACCGACATTCTCCTCAAGATTCCGATACCAGAATGCATAGTCATAGCGGTGATAAACACCTTCAGGATAAGAGCCGATATCGAGAGCCTCGCCCTCCGGAATTGTTGTCATCAGTGCACCTGTTTCGAGGTTTATCTGTGCATCGCTGTAATTTGCAACCTCACGAAGGAATTCGCCTGTTGCATCGTCATAGAATCTTGCACCCATATTTTCGGAGGCGTTTGCGTATGTTGAATCAGTCTTCCAGTTTAGCGGATTGATGCAGTGTGCACCCTCCATAAGCATAGGTCCGCCAACCGAGGTTGGAGACTGGGTGTTGTAGGTGACCACAACTCCGGTGTCGTCGCGACCTTTTGCTGCCGTAAGTCCTGCTTTTGCAAGATCATCGTCTGTTACTGTATAACCAATAAGATACGCTGCAACCATCCGGCTTTTAAGCCCTTCATCGTCACCAAAACGCTCCTTAATAAGCTCTATAAGCGCCATTGTTCCCTGACTGTGACCTGCGATTATGAAAGGCCGGCCTTCATTGAGATTTTTGATATAATAATCAAAGGCATCTGAAACATCCTGCGAACCCTGCATAAATTCCTCAGTATCAGTTGCAAGTAAGGAACCCGACATATCAACGCCGGTTGACATCTGACGATAGTAAGGGGCAAAGACATTTGCATTAGGTTCATAAACGCTTGCCTGTGCCTCTAAAATGCCCTGTGCAAGTGCCCGGTCCACATCATCAGTTATAAGCATTGAACCTGAGGCATTGCTGCTGACAGTCGGATATACATAAAATACATCCACTTCATTTTCTATGTCAGGAATTGACACCCAGTTGTATGAATCCCCGTAATTAACATCAGGAATAGTATTCACAACCTCAGATGATATTGAATCTTCATTTTTTAACTCCGAATTCTCATTATTGATACAGCCGCATGTGGTAATTAAGCATAACCCGACAATTAAAAGACAGAATATTCTTTTTGTGATCTTAGGAGAACGAATTTTCCGCACCATGACATAATTTAGGCAGATGTCATTATTAAAATCAGATCATTTACACCAAAACAGGACAAAAACAGATTGCAATTCTATTTTTAAAACTTTATAAAGCATAAATCATATTAAAAAAAAGTTTTCCTGCTTTGTTAAACAAAATTAAGAGATTTAAAAATAACCTCTTATTTCAAAGAACAAGCGATGCATATATGAAATAAACAATTCCGGAAACCACTGCTGCGCACGGAATTGTCAAAAACCATGCC
>NZ_JBSREC010000081.1:0-25378 GCF_055145805.1 Methanomicrobium sp.
TTTTATTGTTACTGTTAAGTATATTTTTTCTTCTGATGTCAGATATTTTACTGTGATATGTGAGTTCTTCGGGAATTTGAACGAAGTGAAAATGAAAAAATGCGGGAGCATTTTCGTGTCCGTCTAACGCTGCAATTGTTTGATTCGGAATAGTTATTTTGTGAGTTTTTTTCTTGTTACTGTTAAGTTTATCTTTCTGTTTTGTATTGAGATACGTGAGTTCTTCGGGAATTTGAACGAAGTGAAAATGAGAAAAACAGATTTCTTTGAGCTTATTTCCTACTGCTATGCTATAATCTCTACAGTGGGGCCGGACTGTTTTATTGAAGTTTCAATTGATGCTGTAAGGTATCTTATCTTTATGGATAATGAAAATTAACAGAGCATTTTGGGGATAGCAATAGAGCCAATATTTTGTGTTATTCCTGAAAAACTCCATATATTTTAATGTATACGGGCTAATATCTTCATTGAATGTATGGAAAGTATAATTATCCCTGTGTTATTGAAGAAGGGTCAATATCAATAGAGGTAATTGAAGAAGACGGATTGCTCATATACAGGAGAGTCTGTGGGGATGATACCCGGGAGCTAGTACTTTCATCTCCTGATGCTGAGTTAATAATAAATCCTGTCGAACCGGTGAACCTTCCAAAGAATATTACCCGCTTTTTGGAGCTTGAATTTGATAAGGTTATTATGGCGCCTGAATCCGAAGATGATTTTTATGTAACATACCCTATAGAAATAGGTGTTTTTTTAAAATTAGGTAAGAATATATCAATACTGGATATTTTTTCTCAGGTTAAAAGTAAATACTCAATCTATGGTTCTCCTAAGGCAGGAGTGGTTGCCAAGTGGCATAAAAGCAAGTTATATAAAATGATGCCGGAGACTGACATTTTTAAGGAGGGTGTAATGTCCTTAAGAATATTAAATCCTGAAAGAGAGGTTGTTGAGGTTTCAAAAGCCGTATTTGATAGTTACGGTATGAAAATATTTTACAATGACTGGTCTGTTACGATGTCAGCAGAAATGAAGGTCATGGTAAAAGGTGAAGCAGAGACAAGGCTTATTAATGCACCTGTTGTTGAAGGGACGGATCGGGCGATAGATCTCTATTATGGCAGGGATATTCCTGTTGTAGGAAAATTCTATAAGATGAAATGGGGTTACTGATGATAACTGAGACTATTAATGGCATTCTTTATACTTCAGTCGGTCAAAATGAATATTTTACTATTTATACCATTGATTTGTTATATTTTGTAATAATCCTGGTAACAGCTTTTATTATTGCATCTCTCTTATCCAGAAAAATCAAAAAAAGTCTATATGGCAGGATTTCTGTAAATGAACGGGAGAAAGCCTCCAAGATTGTATATTTAGTCATTGTGTTTTTAGGGTTTTTTATTGCTCTCCCTCATCTTAAAGGTATAATTAACCTGTCAGGACTGCTGATTGCAGGTGGATTTTTAAGTATAATTATAGGTCTTGCAGGTCAGACGGTAATTGCAAATTTCTTTTCCGGGACAATATTGTTTTTTGAGCAGCCGGTTAAGATTGGAGATAATGTTGGTGTGGGAGATACTTTTGGAACTGTTGAGGATGTCAGGATTTTATCAACAATTATTAAGACATATGATGGAGTTCATACAAGAATTCCAAATGAAACTCTTTTCACTTCAAATATCACGAACTATGTTGTTAATGTTGGAAGAAGATATAAATATTCTATCAGAATCAGCTACGCGGATGATGCTAAAAAGGCTATAGAGATTATCTCCAATGTGATAGATGATCATCCCTTTGCTCTTAAAAGTCCTTCACCTTCCATATTCGTTGACGAACTTGGAGATAATGGAGTTCTATTAAGTGTCAGGATCTGGTCTCCCTCATCGGAGTGGTGGACTGTCAGAAAAGAGCTTTTATGGAATATAAAAGTAGCTCTTGATGAGAACGGCATTCAGATTCCGTTCCCGCAGAGAACTCTCTGGTTTCCGGAAGGGACCGGTTCAGTTGAAATGCAGGATTAGAATAACCAGACAACTTAATTTTTTTATTGGCATCTGCTCTTTTTTGGTGTACTGAGGATTTCGGGAAAATGTTGTGTCCATCAAATGTCTGCAATTGCTTTTATTGAGATGAAGAGTCTTTTTTTGTTTTTTTTGTTATTAGGTATTTGCTATATCCTGATCATGATCAGTCACAAGGTGAATGGACAGGCACTGCTCCTGTTGTTTTTCTGTTCTGAGGATATTATTAAAAAAACAATCCTCCCGGACGAGGCTACCCGGATGGGTAGCGTCCAGTCCGGCTATCATGATTAAGCAGGTTTCGAAGAAACCAGCGATTGGGTTGCCCCGGAGGGGCTTATACTTTAATAGATCCAAAAAGTGAAATGTCTAAATTTGATTATTAAAAAATGGGTTAAATGAAAATTCTTAGGATAATCAATCCTTTTTAAATGAAATTTTATTCTTAATTGCCTTTCTCAAAACCTCTCTTTTTACAATAATGACTGTGCCAAAAATTCCCAGGAATATGTTGAAGTAATACAGGATAAGACGCCACAGAACAACGAATACACCAACTATTGATGAAGGTATGAAAAGGCCGTATAAAGAGGTTGCAGAAAGCTCTGCAATACCTGAACTTCCGGGTGTCAGTGGAATCATCATAATTATTGCAATAATTATCTGTGCCACGAATGACTCAACAATATGAGGACCTTCACCGAGTCCCATAAGGATGAGGGATGCAATGAAAAATTCGCTGAACCAGTAGATTATTGTAAATATTGATCCCCAGACAAGACCTATTTTAGAATGGCTCACATATTTTTTTAATGCCGTATTGAAGTTGTCAACCTCTGAATCGATACCCTGGGTAAGTTTTTCAACTTTTTCAGCATGCCAGCGTTTTGTAAACCAGCCTGATATTTTTTTAATGAGATTTTTGAGAAATGCCGGATTTTTTACAGAATATGCAAAAAGAATCACAAATCCCATAATCATTGCCCACATGAAAAACAACGGGAGTGCAATTGAAAGTCCTAATTCTTCCGAACCTATCCACAGCATGAACATGGCTATGCCGCCTATTATTCCAAGCAGAATCCCGTCTAAGACTCTTTCCATTATCACTATTGCTGTTGCGTCTCCAATCGGGACTTCAGCTCTGTATAGCTCATGTATTCTTACAGGCTCCCCACCGGCCTGTGAGGGCGTTACAGCTGCCACAAGCAGATTTGCAAAGACCATATTGAGGCAGTGCAAAAAAGGAACCTTATAACCCAGTGATTTTGACATGAACTTTATTCGAAGTCCCCATGCACATAGTGCCCCCATATGCAGAACAAGCGCTGCCAAAAGATAAACCGGCTGAAGTTTGCTGAGATATTGTATTGTATTTTCGTCAACTGTGAAGTATAAAACCAGGACCAGAACTAAGATACTGAATGTAATCGAGAGTGCAAGCCACTTCCACTGATTTCTGTCCATTTATTTCTCCGGATATATCTGAAAATGTTTGTCCTCCGGATATAAACCCTTTAAGGTTTTCATACTGTGAAAAGACTCCTGTTGCCTGTAATTATAAGGAGCCCCGAGCGGACAGCTGCATCCAAAAGCCCGTATCCATAGCTGAAATGTGCAAGGGCGTTTGTATATTTCTTTTCTGATAAATTCAATTCACCCTCTGAGAGGAAGTCTCCCGCGCTTTTCAGGATATGGAGGGTGAAAACATTGAGAGGACTCTCTTTATCTGACGCGATTGCGACGGAATTCAGGGCTTCTGTGAGCATTCTCCTGTACCTGGTTGTTTTCTCATAAAGATGGGAAAAGAGGTTATCCTGCATATTTTCATCAAAACACGGGAGTCTTTTCTCCGGCAGTTCTCCTTTCAGAAGGCCTGATTGTATTCCGAAATCGAGCCATCCAAAACCGTATGCAAAAGATGCATGTGCATTTACCATGTCACCTGAATTTATAAAAGAAAGGCCGTCTTTTCTGTATGCGGATGCCATCTCCAGGATCTCTTCTGAAAGTCTGAAGTAGGGAGTATCCCTGCCTGCAAAAATTACAGTCAGTTTTAGTTCTGACTCAAGCATTTCTCCGAAAATTTCCGGTTTCATAAGTCTGCAAAGTTTTCCAGATATTCTTTTTCCATCATATGAAGGGTTGCGGGTACTGCCATTACATGAAGAGGCTTACCGAAATCTGCAGATTTGAGTTTATCTCCCCCTCCTGCAATAACAACAGGGTTATCCGAACCTGCACGTGCCATTCCTACATATATTTCGGGGGCATGTTTTTTTGTTTTCTCTGCCATCTGCTCTATAACAGATACACCTTCTCCGACTGTCATATACCTGTCTGGTTTTATGTCCAGGAATACAAGGGTATGAAGGTCCTGGGCGATGTTATTTAGGATTGTGTCAAGCGGTGTTGTCGGAAACCAGTTCTTTTCAGGATAGGGTATGGAGCATGACTTTCCGAATCTGTAGTTCTGAAGGCCGGAAAGTCCGCATACAGCACTCTGTATTGAAGCCCCGTGAATGATTTTTGTTGGAATACCTCTTTCTTTTGCCCTGATCCTGATGTCGGAATGAGTTGTTGAGACCATAGGGTCCCCGCCTGTGAGAAATACAGCCTCCCCTTCTAAAGCAGCAGTTAGTATATTATCCGGATTTTTTTCAACATCATCGCGTCCGAGAATGTGTATTTTTTTTCCGTAATATTCTTCCATCTTTTTTACGTCTGCTCCCATTAAGCGTGAGGTATAGCCCTCAAGGAATACTGAATCCGCGCTTTTTATGGCATCAAGCCCTTTTATTGATATATCTTTCTCATCGTAGAGTCCGAGACCTATGAATGTAAGCATAATTTCCCTCAATTTTTAGAATCGTATAGTATGTATTTATCTTCAAAGAGAAAAAAGAGAATAGTTAGTTTGTGGGTAAAACCACAGACATACATCCGAACGACTGGAATGTCTTTGGGGTACCGGGGATATGCTGATTCATCGCTATTATGAACAGATGCTGAAAAAGGAGCTGAAAAGTCTCCCTGATTCGGTTTGTTTCATGATAACCGGTGATGATATCATCGGTACCCCGATGAAACCAGAAGAGGTGATCGGGTGGTGCTTAAATCTTGGTATTTCAAGAGTTATTTTTCATATTGACACTGATTCAGTCGAATCTGTTCTTCCATACATTGACTGCCTGAGAAACATCTCTAAGGCCGCACGCCTGACTCTCTGTTATGATGACACAGAGGAAGTCTCGGGTGAAGGCGCAGATGTGTCAGTTGCAATCGGCATGAGTGGAAAAGAAGAGATAATCCGTGCGATACGCAGGATGGCAGAGGACGGTATAGATCCTGAATCTGTAGATGAAAAAACAATTGAGTCTTATCTTAACTTTAAATTTGAACCGGATCTGGTTATAAAAACAGGCGGAAGTCATCTGACTGACTTTTTAATATGGCAGTCTGTTTATTCTGAATTGTTCTTCTCAGATGTAAACTGGAAAGAGTTCCGGAAAATAGATCTTTTAAGGGCGCTTCGTGATTATCAGTTAAGAAAAAGACGTTATGGAAAGTGACCTTCCCTAAAGCGCTGGTCGTATAATCTCACTCCACGCAGGAGATCCATTTTGCGAAACATCGGCCAGTAAGGTGCACAGAAGTATACAGCCGATTCATTTCCGTTGGCAAGCCAGGGTAAAAAGTTTGAAGTTCTCTTTTCGTTGCCTGTTCTTATTATGAGGTCTACCTGAGGGATATTCACATCGCGGTAGAGGTTTTCTTCTATTGTTTTATTGCTTATATCGCCGGGGGCTATTTTTCCATCTTTTATCATTGAAAGAACCGAGCGTGTTGCACATACTATCTCGTTTCTGCCACCGTATGCTATTGCAAGATTAATTGTAAATGCATCGTAGTCTTTTGTTAATTGCTCGACTTTCTCTATCTTTTCCAGAAGATCTAAAGGCAGAAGGTTTCTGTCACCGACCATCTGAATTTTAATTCTGTTTTTGTGAACCTTTTCGTCAGATGCAGCTAAGAGGGCTTTTTCTGCGAAAAGTTCGAAAAGTTCACGAAGTTCTGATTCTGAACGGCTGAAGTTTTCAGTTGAAAAACAGTACAGGGTGATATGTTTCACACCTATTTCTTTTGCCCAGTCAAGGACTTTTTCAGTTGTTTTTGCACCAAGTCTGTGTCCTGTGGATACATCAATTCCCATTTCTTTTGCAAATCTTCTGTTTCCGTCCTGGATTATTGCAATATGCCGGGGAACATATTTTATTTTCCTGAAGAGATGCCTCTCATATGCCCTGTCTGTTAATTCCCTAAATTTTGGAATCACTTTAACGGAGTCACCTCTACAACCATGCCATTGTTTGGATACTTCTCTATTATCTTTTTCTCACCTGAAAAATCATCTGCAAAGTCGGTTAAAAGCCACCAGGAAAGTTCGATGTGATCATCAAAGGATTCATACATATCATCCTCAAGATCTTCGGGCAGATCCCCTTCAGGAATCCAGTATCCGTAAATTACTGTGCCGTCATCTGTAATCTCATCAAACGGCCTTGCAGTATTTTTGGCGATTCTTTTAAGCCTCTCACGTAACTGTACCGAGTCTTTGAATGTTGATGAGCACCAGTGAACCTTTTTATCTGCTGATATGAGTTTTTCTGCCCATTCTTTAGCGCCGGGGACAGCATTATGATAGTCATCCTCGAGGCTGTATCCCATCTTTCTCATCTCATCAGCATTTGTTTCGCTCCATTCGAGCTCGTTTATATTGAGATAGTCAAGATAAGGGAGAGCCGGGATTAAATATTCAAGTCCCGGAAGAGAGGGGACTTCAATTGTGACCTCAAATCCCATCTCCTTTGCAGTTTTTGCGGATTTGATGTAGTCTGTTGATAATATGTCCTTCCACAATTCCTGCGGGGGATGCATTCTCAGTTCATCAACAAGTCCTTTTAATTTCAGGAGTGTCTCTTCAGAGGGTGCAGTTCCTGTATAGAGGTGTATGTGGTGCTCCTGCCCAAACTCCTTTTTTAAGAGGCGGCAGCAGTAGACAACTCTGTCTGTCTCTAAAAGCGCTTCTCCTCCTGTAACACCTGTACCAAGAGCGCTCATCATTTTTGCCTCGTCTATTATATCCTGCGGAGCCTTTACAGGTCTGTCGTTTACCCAGGTCTGATCATTTCCTTTTCGTTCATAGGATATCGGGCAGTACCAGCAGTTTTTATTGCATTTTCCTGTAATGAACAGAACCATCTTGGCACCCTGGTGGCACTGCTGACATCCTTTACTGAGCACCGGCACCCACCGCTTCAACAATTCTTCTGGTTACAAATTCACGTCCCAGTGCTTCCAAAAACCATCCTGCACGCGGACCTCTCTCCTGTCCCAAAATTGCCTTGTATATGCATGTGAAGATTGATTTAGGGTTTATGCCGGCCTCTCGCCTGTTTTATAGACGGCGTTGTGAAGATCTGCGGCAATCCACTCAGGGAGTCCTTCCATCTTTGAGACGAGAATTTCAAGAGCATATCTTTCTTCCTCTGTAAATGTATAGACTTCCTGCGGGAGTTCTTTCTGGACTGTGAATCTGACCATCTCGGGTGCATACTGTTCAACCCAGATCTTCGCACGCTGTGCTCTCTTCAGGATTGCATCACGGTTTTGTACATTATATCCGCTTCTTCTGAGAATTTCTATTATGGATTCGTCATCCTTTGCAATCTGGACAACTGTTACAAGATGCTTAAACGGAAGGTCTGTTGCAACATTTGAGATTTTTGAGAGTTCATACTCGCGGCTGTCTGCTTTCTCCGCCAGTTTTGCATATTCTTCAATGAGGGCTAAAAGTCCCATTCCCGGATCAAATGAGATTGCCTTTTCCGGTTTGCTCCTTACAATCAGATACCTTAAGACATCCGGCGGGACTATTTCAAGCATAGAGGATATTGTTATTGCAACGCCGGTTGATGATGCCATTGCACCTTTTCCCTTGAGGCTTATCCATTCATATGCAACCGGATACGGAGCCTGTCCTTTGAATATTTTCTCAACAATCTCTTTTCCTGTATCAAATGATCCGCCAGCTGCGGCATGATCCTTACCAAAGGGTTCTACTGTTACGTTGAGATTTGCCCACCGCATGGGCCAGTCCACACGCCATACCAGTTTTCCCTCACCTTTTGAGTAGTCGCACTCTCCCTCGTAACCGCAGTCACACCTGTATGTTACAAGGTGTTTTTCGGGATCATGGCCCAAAATTTCGGCATTGCTGATCTTTTTGCATTTTTTGCATATCGGGTAGAATGGAACCCAGCTGTCAGGTAGCTTTCTTCTTGAGACCCGTTCAAGGATCTCCTTAATCTCAGCAGCATTTTCAAGAACGGTTTTTATCTCTTCTGTAAATTTGCCTGCCCTGTACAGGTCGCTTGAACGCAGAACTGTCGGCTTTACGTCCAGTTCCTCAAGTGCCTGCAAAAACGGCTCAAGAAAATGTTCCGCATAGCTCTTGTGTTTTCCGCAGGGGCATGGGATATCGCATATCGGAAGTCCGATATACTGCTCATAGCTTTCCGGAAGGAAAGGATAGACTTTTCTTAAAGGATCAAAATCATCAGCGTTGTATATTAACTCAACATCAAGTCCTCTCTCTTTCATTGCCTTATATACGAGATCGCCTGTGACGACCTCTCTCATATTGCCCAGATGAATCGGGCCTGACGGGGTGATTCCGGTCGCTATTCTGTGCGGGATGTCCTGTGGCACCTCGGCAGCACAGACATCTGCCCAGTGGACTTTCTCATTTGTATTTGCAACTGACTTTTGCATGTTGCTTATATATTTGTCAGTTTAAGATTAACAATATGTGTATTTGATCAGATTTTTTTAAAATTCGGGTTTATTTATATAAAAAAATAATGAGGTTGTGGTTTTGCTTCAAAAAAATATAACGGTGATACTGGAATTATGAGATCTATTGGTCGGGAAGAAGGACTTTCAGATGTTGTTGGTTTTATCCTCATACTTGGTCTGCTGACTATAGCAATGTCGGTATATGTTGTTTATGAAGTGCCAAATAAGGGTCGTGAGGATGAGATTCAGCATATGAATGGTATTAAAGACCGATTTGTGGACTATAAAATATCCCTGGATTCCCTGTGGATAAATTCGGTAAGTTACAATAATAATGCAGGTCTTAGTAATGTCCAAAATCAGTATTCTGTATATGGTGTTTGTTTAGGAACTTCATTTAATCTTGGAAGCGGAGGGGGATCTTATTCCGGCCAGAATACACTTATGCCTTTTTTCACTCCAATTCCGTCTGCGGGTGAAATGGAGGTTGATGAAACTCATGGTAGTATTACTATCTCGGTAGAAGGAGTGGAAGAGTACTCCGGGAATCTGGGTTCACTAAATTATATCTCGGATAATAATTACTGGGTCAATCAGGAGTATTATTATCAGATGGGTGGTGTGTTTCTGAGACAGGAAAGCGGGATTACAATCCGTGTTGATCCATTGATCTCAATATATAATGTCAGTGGTGAAACTGCTGTTCAGATAACTCCTGTGAAGATAAACGGAAGCGGGATAATAAGTGGTTCCGGCCCGTTAAAAGTTGATACGAGGCTGAAACAAAACCCGCAGACATACGATGAAACACAGCATATTAGAAATATGGAGATAATTCTGACATGTGCAGATTCATATGAGTCTGCAATGTGGGACAGATACATTAAACGGATGCTGGCAGGGAATTCAATATCAGAAGGTCCCGGACTGGTATGTGATGTTGAAACCGTTGGTAATATAGTAACTATTACAGTTAACGGACCATTTGATACCGGTCAGAAGGATGTATTATTAGATCTTTATAATGCGGATTTTTCGGTTAGTTTCCAGAGTGTTGCATCAGGAATCTCGTGAGGAAATATTATGAGTACAGGTAAAAAAATTTATGATGATGAGGAGGCAGCCTCCGAGTTGATCGGAGTCATTCTTCTGATCTCACTTGCTATAATTGGTATTTCAGTAATTTCTGTCATGTTTTTTTCACAGACTTCATCAGTTGCAATTCCAAAGCTTGAGACTCTTGTGGGTTATGATGAAGGTTATGCTTATATTTACCATAACGGTGGTGACAGTTTAACTGCCGGTACATATTCAATTATGGTTGATTCAGGCTCGGGGTATGAGGATAAGACTTTGGATTTTGACCCTGAGGTGATAGATGACACCGTCTGGTCAACCGGAGAGTCACTTGTTTATCATTATGGCGAAAATCAACCTGAATCAATAAATCTGATATATAATGGTGAAGGAGAGGGAACTCTTATCACATCAACACCGCTTGTTTATTCACAGAACGGCGGGGTATCGGCAGGTACCGGTGATGAAGGTATAACTGTGATTTTTCCGGATGATCTCGGTGAAGATTCAAACCCTATTGAGATAATTAGTCCTTCTTCATCAGAAAATCTTTATTATGGGTACATTAAAACTACATGGCACGGTACCGTTTACTATCGAAATAGTCAATATGATAATCTCATTACCGTATTTGTTGATAATTCAGAAGGTTTTGTTGCAGATGTTGTAAATTATGTTGTTTACAATTATGATACTGTAGATCCCAATAATTTTGATGATGATGTTCTAGAAGGAACAATGTCAGTTAATTCATCACTTGGATCAGGATTTGATCATTTTAGTGTCAATCTCAATAATTTAGATGTTCTCAATAATTTAGGTGATTCTTGGACTACTAGTCCTCCTGATGGTTTCAATGCTATTTTGAATATCGTTGCATATAATACTACAACTGGACAGACATTTTCAAACTCAGGCGAATATTATGTAGTTGGTATATTGGTGTCTTAGTAATGAAAGGTGTAAGAAATATTTCAGAAGGAATGTCAGACACTGTCGGAGTCGTCATCTTAATTGCAGTTATGGCAGCAGTCATAGGTATTGCAGGTGTTGCATTTATTTCAGGAATTAATACTGACAGGACTCCTGTTGTTCTTATAAATCAGGATATGGTGGCAGACGGATCGGACATTTATGTTGTTCTGGAAAATGAAGGCGGCGACACTCTGATTCGGGAATTTACCAGGATTTACATAGAGGGTGAGGATGTCACATCCGATTTTAAAACACCGGAGGGAAGCGACTGGGAATTATTTGCGAGCAGTGACGAACTCCGGATGTTATGGGAAGAATCCGAACTACCACAGGATGTAGGAATATTAAGTTATCAGGACCCGCAAAATCCTACAATAATTTATATCACAGGAGATCCATTCCCTGAACTTTCAGGTTTGCCAACGGCTGAGCCAACGTCAACTCCCGGACCTGAAGATCCGCCTGAGGCTCTGTTTTCTGCAACGCCGCTTTACGGTGGCGCACCTTTAACTGTGAACTTCACAGATGCCTCTATCAATTCTCCAACATCATGGTTATGGAATTTTGGTGATGGCTTTATATCCACTGAACAAAATCCTGTTCACAACTATACCACATTTGGAACATTCACAGTGAGTCTCATTGCAACAAATGATTATGGCAATGACACAGAAACAAAAACTGATTATGTCACAGTAGTGCCTTCGCTTTCATGTAATAATACCGGACTTAACGGCTATTATTTCAATGGAATAAACTTTGCAGGGACTTATGTTTCAAGAAGTGATGAAAGGATTGTTTTTGCTGACAATGCTGCCAACACGAGCTATTTAAATACTGCAACTGATATTCCTAACTGGCCGGTAAACATAATCGGCAGTGCAGAACTTTTCAGTGTAATGTATGAAGGTTATCTTGTTATTGATAAAGAGGCTGACTATACCTTCTACCTTACATCTGATGACGGTTCAAATCTCTGGATCGACAATACTGATGATTCAGACACTCCTGTTGTATACAACTGGGGTCTTCATTCGGCTCAGACAAATTCATCAACGATTCATCTCACGGCCGGTTATCATCCTGTTAAGGTAAAGATGTTTGAGAATAACGGGCTTGCTGTTTTCCATCTCGAATGGGAGTCTCCTGATTTTTCAAGGAGATATGTTGAATCATTCTGCAGGGACGACAGTTGTTCACACCCTGATGTGGATTTTGTATCCGATGTTCAGATTGGAAATGCTCCTTTCACAGTAAACTTTACTGACCTCTCAACAGGGGCACCAACATTATGGTTCTGGGACTTTGGTGACGGCACTAATTCAACCGAGCAGAATCCTGTTCATGTATATCAGAGCATTGGAACGTATACAGTAAACCTCACAGCATCAAATATCTACGGTTCGGGTATTGAAAGCAAGACAGAATATATTCAGGTTTTAACCGATCTCCCCTGCCAGAACACAGGTTTCAGAGCCTATTATTATGACCGTATGGATTTCTCTGGAAATTTATATGAAACTACCAATCAGATAATTCGTTTTGCAGACGATAATGCGGTCAATGATTATGGATTTGTAAGTGAAATTCCAAACTGGCCTGAACCAATAATTGGAAAAACAGACCTTTTCAGCGTGGTATATGAAGCATTTCTTGTAATTGATACAGAGGATGACTATACTTTTTATCTGACATCCGATGACGGTGCAAGAGTTTCTTTGGATGGTTCTCTGATTATGGATAACTTTGATGTTCATCCGCCGGAGGAGGTCAACTCCACAGTTGTACATCTGGTACCGGGATATTATCCGATGAAGGTTGAGATGTATGAACAGTATGTGCATGCTGTATTGCAGCTTGAATGGTCTTCCCCGCAGTTTTCAAGGGAATTTATTCAACCCTTTATTCAGGATGATACATGTGGTCCGGTCCCGTTAGCTGAATTCTTTGCCACTCCGCTTTCCGGAATTTCGCCTCTGAGTGTTGAATTTACAGATCAATCAACAGATGTGCCAAATTACTGGTTCTGGGATTTTGGAGACGGTACAAATTCAACTGAACAAAATCCTGTGCATATATATTCCTCTGTGGGAGTTTACAATGTAAGTCTTAAGGCTTCAAACCAGAACGGTTTTGACTATGAGTATAAGTCTGATTATATAACAGTTACAGACTTTCCGCAGCCTGCCGCCTGGTGGAAGTTTGATGAGGCATCCGGAACAACAGCTGTTGATTCCTCCGGAAACGGAAATGACGGAGTAATAAGCGGCACATATTCCCGTCCGGCAGGTGCGTGCAACAGTTCACTTGAATTTGACGGTGAGACTACCTATGTTTCCGTACCTGATGACAGTACGCTTGACACATCTGATAAAGTGACGATGTGTGCCTGGATATATCCTGAATTGCCTGTAAATAAATCAGGAATTACAGAAGAGTACAGGGATTATGTTTCCCTTCTTGACAAGGGCAATAATGCAGCAGGCAATTATGAATTTTTCATGAAGAAAACGGATACCATAAGTCGTTTCACATTTGAAGCAGATAATGGTGACAACCTTTATCATCTTGATGGAGTTCCCTATGAATATAATCGCTGGCAGCATTTTGCATGTGTTGTTGATACCGATTCCGGAACTGGAGAGGTTTATATAAATGGAAACAGTGCGGGAACATTTAACTTGCCACCTTCACTAATTCCCAACGATGAGCCTGTTTATATTGGAATGCAGATGATATCCGGTGGTTATCCTGAGTGGGCCACATTCAACTTCAAAGGCAGAATGGATGAGGTCATGCTCTATACAACAGCTCTCTCTGACAGTCAGATCAGCACAATTTATAGCAAATGCACTCCGCCTCCCGTGCCGGTTGCAGACTTCAGTGCAGATCAGACAATTGGAAATGTTCCCCTGAATGTTGCATTTACAGATCTTTCAACAGGTTCCCCAAATTCATGGCTTTGGAACTTTGGTGACGGAGGTACATCTTCTTTAGAGAGTCCTTCTCATACCTACACATCCGCCGGCTCATATAATGTATCCCTTACTGTGATGGGTGACGGCGGGATTGATTCGGAGCAGAAAACAGAGTATATTACAGTAAACCAGGCGTTGCCTGTTGCAGACTTTACAGCAGATCAGACGACAGGCGACTTTTCACTGGATGTAACATTTACTGATCTTTCAACAGGTTCCCCCAATTCATGGCTTTGGGACTTTGGTGATGGAAGTACATCCACTTTAGAGAGTCCTTCTCACACTTATTCATCTACAGGGGTATACACTGTTACACTTACTGTGACAAATTCAGCCGGTTCTGATACTGAACAAAAAAGTGATTATATATTAATAACCGGAATTCTGCCGGAAGCAGGCTTTATAGGAGTTCCTACATCCGGTGCAGCTCCCCTGACAGTTGCCTTCACTGATCATTCAACAGGATCGGTGTTGCCTTTTACTTCATATGAATATCTTTGGGACTTTGGTGATGGGGGGACATCAACCCAGCAGAATCCATTTTATGAATACACATCGCCGGGGTCCTATACTGTAAAGTTAACTGTTTATACCTATATCTTTGGATCGTGGCTTGTTGATGAGTCTACAGTGGAAAAAACAGACTATATAGATGTTTTAATTCCTCTTATTGCAGATTTCTCTTCAGTAGAACTGGGAAGTAGTGGAAAAGTAACATTTGCTGATGAATCTACCGGATCACCCACATCCTGGCTCTGGAACTTTGGTGATGGAGGGACATCTACTCTTCAGAATCCTCCTCAGCATAGTTATTCTAAAGGAAGTACGTATACAGCGACACTTACTGTTTACAGAGATTCATTGAGCAGCAGCATTAGCAAATCAATAAGTGTCTAATAAAAAAAGTAAAAAAAATAACAATAAAGAAGGATATAAAATTTATCTCTTCTTCTTTTTATCTTTCTTTGTCTTTGTCTTTGCCATTGTCAGTGTAGTATTGGTTAGCTCGGACACCCTCTGTTGAAGTCCCGGATCTGTCAATGATACCGGATACTGATGAGAAAGATCTCTTTTTGTATCATACAGGCGACCAAAAGAATAAAAAGTTTAAAGATTATTACAACAACAGGTCGGGTTTGGGATGATTTTGGACAAAAAGAGTGATGAAGGTCTTTCGGAAGTGATTGGGTTTATTATGATCCTTGCTTTAATCATGATTTTTATCTCAATCTGGGTGATTTATGCTGTTCCTGCGGAGGGTCGGCAGCAGGAGATCGAGCAAATGGATGAGATCCAGAACTGGTTTACACAATTTAAAATAACCGCGGATTCACTGTGGATCAATTATGATAGTGATTCAGGTCTTGGTCCGAAGGACATAACGATCTCAAATTCAATGGTGCTGGGCTCTCAGGGGGGAGCTACACACAGTCAGGGTATGTTTATGGTATTTATGCGGCCGTTTGGATCATCAGGGACGATTCTGCTTGATAATAAATCCGAATGGATTAAAATAACAGATAATACTGAAGGTACTGTTGTGGATGAGGAGATAATGAGTGTTCAATATGAAGCCTCGAATACGTACTGGATATCACAGACATACTATTACCAGGTGGGTGGTGTATTCCTTAAGCAGAGTGACGGGACAGTAAACCGGGTGTCTCCTCTCATCTATTTTTATCCGGCTGTTGACAAGGCAAAAATTTATATTACAAATATTGAGAGAGCACAATCAGGTACAAATTCAATCAGCGGCGAGGGCCCGGTTCGTATTGATACTGTATTGATTGATAAATCAGAGAAATTTACTGTTTCAGATGAACCAGTAATAGAACTGACACTGAGGGATAATTCGGCTGCAAAGGCCTGGTGGAATATTCTGAAAGAACTTGGAGCTACTGTTGATCCGCCTGCTGATAAAACAATTACAATAGATAGTCTGGATGAAATTGATTATTATTACGTGAATTATACTGTCTCATTGCAGTCAGTTGCAGCTGCTTATAGCTGAAATAAAAGGTCTGGTGTTATCATGTCCAAAATTATTGCGAGACCAAAAACAGGAAAGCATGAAGATGGATGTAGAGAAGATCACAGTCAGGGGGGAGTTTTATCCGTTACTAATCATGATCATGCAGTATCCGAGCTCATTGCCGCTCTCCTGTTAACTAGCATCATCGCCGTTGGGATTGGATTTATTGCCGTTTCTGTCCTCTCTGATCCTTCTCCTTCAGAGATCCCTTCACTCAGTGCTGAACTCGCAAAGCGTGAAGCAAATGTTGTTCTTATACATGACGGGGGAGATCCTCTATACAGGCAGACGTCCCGGATAATGATCGACGGCGTCGATCGGACTGACAATTTTAAAACACCTGAGGGTGATGACTGGGTGACATTTTCAATCGGAGACCGGCTTGAAAGCTCGATACTGCTTACAGAGGATACAGAGGTTCTGATTGTTTATACCGGTTCTGAAAGCCCGTCGGTTATTCAGGCTATAAACCGTCAGCCCGGACCCCTTGCACCAGTTGCAGACTTTACAATAAATCCTGCTTCTGGATATTTTTTCCAAATGTTTTCATTTACCGATCTTTCAACCGGCAGTCCTACTTTATGGTCATGGGACTTTGGTGATTACACTAATTCTACTGAAAGAGATCCCACGCACAGATATAGCAGTGCAGGAACATATGAGATCAAACTGACCTCATGCAATGAAGGTGGCTGTAACTCAACCACAAGGAACATAACGATCTTTGGATTTTCAGATTATGTGGTTAATGAGAGTGTCTTTGTGTATGGGACCAAACTGGATTTTAACGGGGCCAGCATTACCGGGGAAGGGTCGACAATTATCATAATCGGGGATCTCTTATCCTCCGATCTGAATAGTAATGCAAAGATCTACGTTTCAAATATCTATATTAATGGCTCAGTCGATCTTTCTGGCAGTCAATATCTTGGTTCTACAACTCGTCCGGAATTGATCTATATCACCGGAGATCTGGAACTGGACGGAGCAAGCAGAGTTTATGGCACTGACATTTACGTGGATGGTTTGGTTGATTTAGATTCAAATATTTATGGAAATCTCTATACCAACAGCAGCCTTAATTTTAACAGCGGTCATATTTACGGTGGAGTTAATGTCAGTGGGGATTTTTCTGTGACAGGTGGAAATATTCATGATAATGTTTATGTGGATGGTGATTTAACACTGGGCTGGATTCCAACAATTGATGTAGATGCATACATCTACTATACCGGTTCAATTAATCATCCGGGATGGTACCCCCAGTATATTCTTGACAAATGTGTTCATGTACCGTCTGTACCCGAATTTTCAATGCCTGTATTTTTAGACATTCCAATCCCATCTCCAAAATCAGATTACTGGTATTCTTCTCACGGATATGTATCAGGCGGAGATCTTATGGAAGGAATAAGGATATTCTCTCTATCGGATTATTCAATCTCGGAAAAGTGGTACTACGGCTCAAATAATGCAACAGATATTGTTATTGTTTCAAAGGAAGGGGATATAGATTTGAACAATTTCTGGTCCATTCCTGTTAAGGGTGTGATTTTTGCACCTAATGGAAGAGTAACTTTCACAGGCAGTAATTTTGAAGGAGTCGTCATTGCAAGGGATGGTTTTTATGTGCCAAGCGGCAGCAGTGTAATTGTCTTCAAAAACCTCGATGAATATATCAGCGATCCGGATGACTATCCATTCTGACCGATTCATTTTTTTATGAAAGTCAGATTCTAATATTTTGATTTACAGGTATTCCATCCTGCCTGATTTAAAATTTTTCCCATTAATGATTTTTAAAATTCGTCTCAAAGTTTGTCTGCCTAATCTGTTGCTTATTGCTGTTGTCACTGCTATCTGTCTGTTTGATAAATAATTCCTGGCAAAAAGGGACACACAATCTATTTAAATCCCTGTGAATATTTAGAATATACTAACCTGTATTGCTGAATTGCCGGGGGCATGTCTTACTAACCATTCAATGTATTAATGCGGTCGGGGGGTTGGAGCATTTGAAGAGAAAAAGTATTGCCGGAAATAGTATTGATCAAAGCGGAGCTGTTTCGGATCTTATTGGAGTTATTTTGATGGTTTCGCTTGTTGTTGTTGGTCTGGGCTTTGTAAGTGTATTTATTTTAAGTCTGGATACCCCTGTTGAAGTTCCGAGCATGTCAATGATACCGGGTACTGATGAGACAGATCTCTTTCTCTATCACTCCGGCGGGGACTCGCTTAAAAGAGGAGAATTTTTTGTCCGTGTTGACGGGGTGGATTATCATGCAGATGATATTTCTTCTTTTGGTCAGGATGGGATCCCGGAAGTGGGTTGGGATTCCTGGGATCTGGGTGAATCGCTGGAAATAGGAGATAAAAGTGATTATAAACAAATTCAGATAATCTCCACAATTGGTGGTCAGGAAAGCCTGATAGCAGGCAGTGGTCAGGCCGTAGTTACAGCTGGACCTACCGGAACCGGAACTTCTACATCAACTCCTACTCCTACGTCCACTCCGGGATCTATTCCTGTTGCAGCCTTTAGCGGCTCTCCTCTTTCGGGAGCTTCTCCTCTGAGTGTCACATTTAGTGATAGTTCAACAGGCACTCCAACATCCTGGCTTTGGAATTTCGGTGACGGCGGGACTTCTACTCTTCAGAATCCTGTGCATTCCTACGCGTCTGCCGGAACATATACTGTAAGTCTCAGGGCAACGAATGCATACGGTTTTGATTATGAGAATAAGACTGCATATATCACTGTCGGGACGGCCCCTGTTGCAGACTTTACTGCCAATGTTACCTCAGGCATTGCACCTCTGACAGTGAACTTTACTGATCTTTCCACCGGCAATTCGACCTTATGGTCCTGGGACTTTGGTGACGGCGGTACATCGTCATCACAGAATCCTGTCCATATTTATAATTCAGGCGGGACATATAACGTCACCCTCATGGTGTTGAACGGGTATGGCAATGATACAGAGGTTAAGACCGGTTATATCACAGTAACAGATTTGCCACAGCCTGCTGCCTGGTGGAAATTTGATGAAGCCTCCGGAACAACTGTTCTTGATTCATCCGGAAACAACAACGACGGAATAATCAGCGGGTCTTATTCACGTCCGACAGGTGCGTGCAACAGTGCACTCGACTTTGACGGAACAAGTACCTATGTGTCAGTTCCTGACTCAAATACACTGGATGCCCCGAATTACATTACATATGCCGCGTGGCTGATGCCCAAACCTCCGCTGGCACCCTATATTCCTAATTATACATCCCTTATTGACAAAGGTGAGAATGATGTTGATAATTATGAATTCTTTATAAGCCGGCTTGGAAGCACATCCGAATTCGCATTTGAAACATACTCCGGAGGACTTCTGGATTACACTACTAATGCCTTTGACTATGAGTATGGAAAATGGCAGCATGTTGCATTTGTGGCAGATACTGGTGCAGGGACGGCAAAACTTTATATCGACGGAGAATATGCCGCAACACTTACATCATCTCTGCCTTCATCATTTGCGACAAATAATAATGCTCTGACAATTGGAATGCAGCAGTATGGAACCTATACTTTCCGGTATAAAGGAGTGATGGACGAAGTGATGCTGTTTACAACAGCACTTACAGACGATCAGATTCGTACGATTTATAGTACATGTACTCCGCCTCCTGCCCCTGTTGCAGACTTCTCTGCCTCACCTGTCTCAGGAGTTTTGCCTCTGAGTGTCACATTCACAGATCTTTCAACAGGCTCTCCCGACTCCTGGCTCTGGAACTTTGGCGACGGGTACACATCCACATCACAGAATCCTGTTCATATCTATGGCAGCGGAGGAATTTATGATGTTACACTTACTGTAAGCAGTGCCGGAGGATATTCCGTTAAAACAGTTGAGAATATGGTTACTGTGAGTTCCCCTGTCCCGCCTGTTGCAGCCTTTAGCGGCACTCCTCTGGATGGCAGCAAACCTTTGAGTGTCACATTCACTGATAGCTCAACTGAAACTCCTACTTCCTGGCTTTGGGATTTCGGTGACGGCGGTACATCCACATTACAGAATCCTGTGCATGTTTACACTGTCAGGGGGCGATATACTGTGTCTCTTACTGTTTCAAATGCTTATGGAAGTGACATTGAAAGCAAAGACAGATATGTCCGCGTCAGAAATTAAAAAAATATTTTTAAAAGAATTTTTTTATTGCAAAAATTACTTTTTCCCTTTCTTCTCATCTTTTTTTTTATTTTTGCCATTTAAAGAATATCAACAATATATTTACCGCCAGAACCCATCTGCATTATCATCCCGTTTCCCTCTGCGAGTTTTTCGATATTGAGTTCATAGAACCTAGGTTTACTGGTGCTCTGATCTTATGTATTTTCAGCAATAATTTCAATGGATTTATTTTCAAAACTTCTTTGTGAATATTATCTTTTATGATATCCGGAAATTTTTTGCCGATGCAAGATTTCTCTTTGCTGCAACCCTGTGCAGAATAATTTGTAAGCGGTTTTACTCATCTGAAAGTAATTAAAAGACCAGTCTAAAGGAGATTCATCTTCAGGATATTGTATTTAGGTGACGGAAATCATATTAAATCATAAAATCCGTCTAAAAAAGTTAAGGAGAAAAGATATAAGGAGATATAAAGAAGAAATTATTTCTTCTTCTTTTTCTCTTTCTTTGGTTTCGCCATCGAAAGAATATCCACAATATATTTATCGTCAGAACCCATCTGCATTATCATCTCATCACCCTCTGCGAGTTTTTCGATATTGAGTTCATAGGAGCCCGGACTTACAACCCTGATGCTCTCTATTCTGTCGTAAATCTCGGTTTTTCCTTTTTTTTCGGGCTTTATCTCGATAATTTCTTCTTTTGTCTCTTCAGCAATTTTGTCGATGGACTTCTCTTCCAGAACATCTTTGTGAATATCATCCTTTCTGACATACAGAAATTTTTTGCCGCCGCAGCTTGGACAGCCTTTTAATATATCTGTTGAGCCTTCCTTAAACTCCCTTCCACACTGTGTACACTTATGCGGCATCCGTTATACTCACCTTGAAGAGACCCATGTGCTGATGAGGTCTTTGTCTTTCTTTAATGTCTTCATCTGATTTGCAGGCCCTATGACTGTCATACGTCCTGTGGAGCTCTCTTTCTTTCCGAAAAGCCCTCCGAAAAGTCCGCCCTTATGGTGTTCGGAAGCGCCTGCGGAGTAAGTCTCCATCTCAATTCCTGCAAATCCGTCCGGGGTTATTTCATGCATTGTGGTTTCGACAAGCAGGCTCTGTTCATCAGGAGTCAGGCCCTTTTCAAGCACAACAACATTTCCTTCCATAACCTCGTCTAAAATAAGTCTGATTTTTTCGAGTGTTGTTAAGTTTTCGAGACGTTCTGATGAGATAAGATCAATTTGTACACCCTGAATCATTTTAAATCACCCAAAGTACTCGATCATTTTTTCGTAAAGCTCTTCCACGTTGTTGCCTTCAAGACCTGATATTGAAATCACAGGATGCTGTGGGAATGCACTTTTGATCCTTCCGGGGGCTGCATCAGGGAGATCATTTTTATTGGCTATTATAATTACAGGAAGATCACGGCTTTCGATGATTCCGACAAGCATAATATTTACCTGGATGAAGGGATCCTGGGTTGAATCAAGCATGTAAATGACGCCGTCAATATCTTCCCTTAACCAGTGCATCGCCTCTGCAACGCCTTCTGTTGCTTCACGTGCCCTGACAACAGCCTCATCCTGTTCAATTCCGTATTCTAAAAATTCCTTATAGTCAATTTTTGTGGTGACACCGGGGGTATCAACAACGTCAATTGTTACAGAATTTCCCTTCTCGTCTGATATTACAACGCCCTCTTTGCGGCGTGCACGGCGTGTCTCATGTGGAATTTCACTGACAGGCCCTACAGCATCCCCTGTCCAGTCTCTTACAATCCTGTTTGAAAGAGTGGTTTTTCCTGCATTAGGAGGTCCGTATATACCTATTCTCATCTGCTTCTTTTTAAAAATCCCGCGATATAGTTTTGAAATTTTTTTCCTGGTCTTTATAAGAAAACTCATATATCAATCTCCTGTTTATTGTTAAAACCCATCAATGTAATTACATTATGTACAGTATAGAATAATATCATGTTTCCTTTTAGTAAATAAGATTTCTATTAAGTCCTGCTGTAAACCGGCATTTTTGAATTTTTGCTTTGCTCCATTTATTCAGGTTTTTTTATGAAAAGAAATTGTCATTACCCTTTTATACTGACAGGATCATAGGGTAAATTGTAGCCCTCTCTTATGCTTTGAGAGGCGAAAATCTGCTGTAGGATATGGCAGAAGACGGAGGTGATCATGTGAGTGAAAACAGAATTGACACAAGCCGCTTTCAGATTGACGTTCCCATAAAGGAGGTCATGAAGTACAACCCTGTAACCATCAGTGCTGAAGCAACCGTATGGAAAGCAGCGGAGAAGATGTGCTTAAATGATGTGGGTAGTTGTATTGTTTTACAGAATAATGTGCCTAAAGGCATAGTCACAGAGGAAGATCTTACCTGTAAAGTCGTTGCAGTTAACAAAAAACCGTCTGAAGTATATGTAAGTGAGATTATGAGTACTCCTCTGATAACAATTGACTCTGATAAGACAGTTGGTGAGGCAACTCATATGATGGTTTCAAATAAAGTAAGAAGACTCCCTGTTGTTGAAAAAAACAAAGTTGTTGGTCTTGTTACTGTTCGTGACATCCTCTCTGTCTCAAATGAGCTGAATGAAATAATGTCTGATCTTATCAAGGTAAATCATGATTATGATGATTCAATGACAGGTGTTTGTGATGTCTGCGGAAAAATGTCTGATGACCTGACATCTGCTGACGGAAGACTCGTGTGTCCCGGATGTATGCAAAATGACGACAATGATTAGAAATTCTAATCCGGCCCTGAATATCAGAAGGGTAATATGAAATCACGTTTTTCCGGTAATTTCCGGCAGAACCTGATTTGTATTGAATTAAAAAAAGTGTAATACAGAAATTTCATGTGAAGATGAAAAATCTTTTCTAAAAAATTTCTGATGATAAATTGTACCAATAAGGAAATGATACAATAGAAACCGAAATTTTTTTAGATAAATTCTATTCGGTTTTTTCAATAGGAAATGATTTCATGCAGAAGGAAGTGAAAAACCACAATCTGGAATTAATGAGTATAGCAACCCGTGATGTGATCTCGGTTCCCCCGACGATGAGCATTCTGGGTGCTGTTGAAAAGATGACCCAAATGGGTTTTCGAAGGCTTCCGGTAACTGATTCCGGAACAAACAAGATTATTGGAATTGTGACTGCAGGTGACATTGTAAATTTCATGGGAGGCGGTGAGAAATTCAATCTTGTATCTGAGAAGCACAAAGGAAACATGATAACGGCCTTAAATGACAGTGTCCGTGAGATTATGAGCACAAAACTTCTGACACTAAAAGAGAGTGCCAGAATATCAGATGTTGCAAAGACAATAGTTGAAAAAAAATGCGGCGGGATACCAATTGTAAATGACGATGGTATCCTTAAAGGAATTGTAACTGAAAGGGATATTCTAAAAGTATTCTGTAAGATTCCAAATTATCTCAGTGTATCAGATATCATGACACGTTCCCTTCATGTGACAACTCCTGATTCCAATATATCTGGTGTAACAAAAGAGATGGTGACAAAGAAGGTCAGACGTCTTCCTGTGATAAGCGGGGATGTTATCTTTGGTATTGTAACAGCAATGGATATAATGAAATATGTGGGCGACGGAGAGGTTTTCAGAGAAATGGTGACAGGAGACGTATCTGATGTTATGTCTGTTCCTGTAAGAAAATTAATAAACGGAGACCTCTATACAACAACGCCTGAAGAAAGCATAAGCCGGGTTGCCGCTGAGATGGTGGGAAAAGGTGTTGGTGCCTTTCCTGTAATTGAAAATACCCGTCTTGTCGGTATTATCACAGAATTTGATCTGGTAAAGGCGCTTTCTGAAGAGTAGCACAGAAATAATTAAAGAATAAATTAAGGATATCCGGGAGAGAAAAATCAAATTTATATTGTGATCATATAATTCATCCGCCTGGCGCATCCACAATAAAGGAATCTGTGAAAGTTCAGATGATCCTAAAAGGTGCTTAACCTAAATTAAATGAAAATCACTTTGTGATTTATATGAAACAGCGTCTGAAACATTCGTTTCATGAATGTTTTTTGCAGGTTTCCTGCGCCATGAGTGGTAGGACGGAGAAAAGACAGAGAATAATAACTACCAGAAAAATTTCAAATAACCCTTTCAGAGGTGTAATAAAATGGTTGAAAAATTATTGATAAAAGATGTTATGTCAAAACCTGTAACTATTGCAAAGTCTGCAGTAATTACTGAAGCTCTTGATAAAATGCTTGATTTAGGTGTCGATCCGCTTGTTGTAACAAACAACGGCGGAGTTGCCGGCACAATATCCAGAAAAGCAATTGCAGATATTCTGGGGAGCAAAAAGACATCTGGAATTTCTCCGACTCAGATTCATGTGGCAAACAAACTCGATGAGGACTTTACGTCGGCCTATCCTGATCAGGATGCGGAAATACTTATACCGCTTCTTCAGGAATACAAAGTTGTGGTGGTTCTTGATGAAGAACACAGGCTCCTTGGAAAGGTTGATGCAACAGACCTTCTGTCTTTTGTGCTACCTGAAGGCACTGCTGAAAAACTCATGCAGATTCCTCACACAATTCATCCCGGCGATCGTGTTGTCCACCTTCGCAGAAAAATGATGGACGACAATATTACCAAATTTGTTGTTATAGATGAGGAGAATGGTAATATTTCAGGAGTCGTGACTGAGACTGATATTGCAAAATCGATGAGGAATTTCCGCGAAGCAGTCGGCGGAAATCACCAGGAGTATCAGGTCAGAAATATGTTTGTCAGTGAAATTATGACCAGCCCTGCAGTTACTGTCGATATAAATGCAGGTATTGAAGAGATAAAGGATCTGATTGTAAAGAAGAGAATAAGTTCTGTTCCTGTCATAAAAGACGGGAAACTTACTGGAATAATCTCAAAAGAATCACTTCTTGTGGCTCTTTGAAAATTAAAAATCCCTTTTTTTAAACCAGCCCTTCGGCTCATCTGTGTTTACTGCAAATACTGCCGGAAATCTTTCAGGTTCAAATCTAAAAAAAGCCAGATTATAATAGTTTTAAAAAAAAGTATTTCGGGAGGAAGAAATGAAGAGAATAAAACCTGTCACTCCGGTAAGTGATGTTGCAAAACTACTCTCCAATATGGGCAATACCGGCTTTCAGGGGAGAAAACTTGGGGAATCGCTTGACATCTGGACTCAGATGATAGAGGATGATTCCTG
>NZ_JBSREC010000082.1:0-6427 GCF_055145805.1 Methanomicrobium sp.
GCAGAATAAAATTTTAAGAAGAACAAAAATCCTTTTTTAATTTTCAATATTGAAATCAAAGCCAATATCTTATTTAAAATTCAATCAAATTTTAACATTTTTCAGAATAAGATAATAAATTCGCATCACAAAACAAAATTAATAATAAGATACAATATAATGACAAATATCCGGTTCGGTTGATTATATATGACAAATCTACGTGAATATCTTGACACAACAGACTGTAAGAATGATTTAAAAGATCTTATTGAGCTCATTGCAATACAGGCAGAGCCTATAAGGCAGGCTTTCATCACAAATCAGTCATATGCAGGCACAGAAAACGACTCCGGAGAAGAGCAGGCTGCACTTGATGTATGGTCGGATGCTCACATCACAGATGTTTTATTCAAATCAAATCTTGTGAGTGAAATCGCATCAGAAGAAAAGCCGGACATTGCAAAAAATCCGGACGCAAAAAGCAATTATGCTGTTGTTATGGATCCTCTTGACGGTTCATCACTAATTCAGGTCAATCTGTGTGTTGGAACAATCATAGGAATATATGATAACGGAAATGCACTGAGCCGGGGCAGAGACATGAAAGCGGCAATGTACATGCTCTACGGCCCTATGACTGTTTTAACACTTTCAGTTGGAAAAGGAGTATATATTTTTGCATTAAAAGAAGGGAAATATCTGCTTATGGAGGGCCCTGTGACCATGCCTGAAGGTAAACTGTATGGGAGTGGCGGACTCAGAAAGGACTGGACAAAAAAGCATGAAGAATTTATAGCAGATATTGAAAAAGATGGTGGAAAACTTAGATATTCAGGTTCATTTGTAGCTGACTTTCACCAGATACTAAAATATGGCGGTGTTTACTGTTACCCTGCGACAACAGATAACAGCAAAGGAAAACTAAGACTTGTCTTTGAGGCAAATCCTCTTGGTTTCATTGCCAGACAGGCAGGAGGTGCAATTTCAGATGGAAAGCAAAATCTTCTGGATGTTTTGCCGGAAAAACCAAGTCATAAAACACCACTTTACATAGGCAGCAAAAATATGATTGAAAAAATTGAAAAAAATATGAAATAATTTCTAACTTTTTTTATTACAATACAAGGGGAAATAATTAATTACATAACAGTCCATATAAATGACGATGGTTAATAGCATTGTTCTGCCAATTAAAAAAGTATCAGCTCTTGTTGATTCCAAGATTACAGTTGAAATTAAAGATGAGGGCAAAAAACTTCAGGGTAAGCTTATCGCAGTAGATGAGCACTTAAATATCCAGATGGACCAGGCAACCGAGTACGTAAACGGTGAAAGGGGCAGAAACCTTGGCACAGTTGTCATTCGCGGAAGTAACATCCTGACCATCGCACCCCTAATATAATAGGAAATTTTTGATATTTATGTCGGAAATTGACGAAGAAGCATTCAAACTGATACAGTCTAAGCCGGAAGGTGTACTTCAGAGTGAGCTCTGGAAACTTCTTGAAATTGATAGCCGAAAGTGCTCAAGAATTGTCAAAAAATTAACAGACAATGATCAGATTGAAAGAATCGATTATAAATCAGATGGTGTAAAGACATATCTGTTAAAAGCAAAAAAACGTGCAGTAGAGCCCGAACTTCTGCTTGCAGGCGGAGAACTTCTGCCATGCATTGGTTGTGAGGAAGAGTGCAGCGTGATAGACTGCCCCCATCTTATGGACTGGATGTACCAGCTTGCAATAGAAGAGTTTTCAGAAAAAAGTGAATGAATTTAAAACCTTTTTTAAATTTTACTTAATATAAAAAAGCCGAAAATGTTATTCATAACCTGCTATAATTCTAATTATTGTATTCAATAAAAGAACAAAATGAAGCTTCATCACCGGTTATTGCAACAGTACTTCTAATAGCCCTGGCAATAATTCTCGCTGCACTTGTTCTGTTGATTTTAATGAATTTTCAGATTCCGGAATACACACCTCCTGAAGAGACTCCAACAATCTTTAAAATTTATAAAATATCCAGCAGTAAACCAAATTATGAAAGCATAATAATCCTTTTTAATATTGGAACAAATGCCTATGATAACTCACTTCTTAAAGCTAATGTATATTCAAACGATGTCCTGTTGGGATGCCAGATAAAAACAATGAGAGGCAAGGATTTTATTCCTACTCATCATTTCTTTGTTAAGACAATGGGAGGGATGGGATGCAGTAACTCATACTGGAATCCAAATGAGAAAACCAGCCTGGATCTTTCAAATGGCCTGATCAAGCCGGGAGATACTGTTAAGGTAGATATTTTACTAAAACCAGATAACAAACTAATATCTACAGATACTTTTATAGTGCAATAATTAAGCTGTTTCAGGGTTTAAAAAAGATGAAAAAAATAGATCCTTATCTAATTGAAATTTTTAATATCTTCATTTCTTACACTTCTTATAATCCCTCTTGCAGTAAGCCTCGCAACCCTTAAAGGTTCAGGAATTCTGCCTTCCCTTATGTATGCATCGCATAACCAGCCTGCATTATCATTAGAAAATCCCGAGGCTCTTAAAAAAACAGAATATCCGTTTTTCATAATAAAAGAAGTTCTTTCACCCAGTTTTCTATAATCCTGAAGCCTTTTGGAATCATCCGGAAAATGACGAATTATATCTTTTTCAAGACCTTCTGATTTCTCATATGTAACACAAACTACAGGAATACCGGTTTTATCATAAATTTCATCGGTATTTATAATATTGAACCATGATACAACACAGCCTGAAAGCATAATGCAATGAATATCCTTTCTGAAAAGACTTTCATAGAGATCAATAACTGCCTTTGTTGCATCTGTCCCGCCTATTGTTGCTGATGAAAAAGAGACTCCGTCAATAATAAGATCCTTTCTCATAACAATTCCGGCAAAAACTGATCTCGTTGCGCCCTTAACAAAGCTTTCTGCTATACCAAGTACACGGATTCCGGATTTTGCAGTCTGCATGAAAGGACTTATGAATGTAGATTTTTATATAATGTAGCAATGGACATAAAAAAGGATGAAGTATGCATTTTCATCCCAACACTCAATGAGGCACCAACTATCGGAGAACTGGTCCGTTCATTTAAGGAAACAGGATATGAGCATGTATTCGTAATGGACGGAAACAGCAGTGACGATACAGTAAAAATCGCAGAATCAAAAGGTGCGAAAGTTGTAATTCAGAAAGGAAAGGGAAAAGGAAGAGCAATAATAGAAGCAATAAGTTATATCGATCGACCATACATACTGATGCTTGACGGCGACGGCACCTACATCCCCGAAGATGCGGAAAAAATGTTAATCCCGCTTTTTGAAGGATTTGATCACGTAATAGGAAACCGCATGGATACTTATGAGCCTGGTGCGCTCAGTCGTTTCAATCATTTTGGAAATGAAGTTATAAATTATCTCTTCAAAGTGGCTCATGGTCAGTACTTAAATGATATTCTCTCAGGCTACAGGGCATTTAATCTTGAATCTCTGAAAAAAATGAATCTTAAAGAAAAAGGATTTGAGATTGAGACAGAAATTTCGGTTGAAGCTGTAAGAAACAGACAAAAAATAGCAGTTGTACCGGTAAGCTATAAACCAAGACCAGGGACTCCTACAAAACTCCATCCGGTAAGAGACGGTGCAAAAATAATTTCAGCCTTATGGAGACTTGCAAGAGTAAGCAATCCAATATTTTACTTTGGCGTTATCGGCCTTTTGGTATCACTGACAGGGATTCTGCTTGGTATATATGTAACATATGACTGGTTAAACAACATTACACATACTGAACTTTCCATATTCACAGTTCTTCTGATTATACTTGGATTTCAGATATTCATGTTCGGCGTTATCGCAGACATGATAGTATCATTTAACAGAGAATTAAGAATGGAGATTCAAAGGCTCAGACCTCCGAATCCTCCCATCAAATAAATTATTTTACAGGCATGTTCTGCAATTGAGGTTAAAAGATAAGCTTCCTTTAGATTATTTCCAATAGCAAATGTTCCATGCCCTTTTGCAATTACAACAGGTGAGACTCTAAGACCTTCAGAAACATTTCCGGCAAGAACATCTGTTCCGGGTTCACCTGTTACAACAGGTATTACAGGACACAACATCTTCCCCTCACTGTCTTCAGGTATAATCTCATTATAATAGAAAGATGCAGCTACAGAAAAAGCAGGATGTGCATGAACAATTGCGCCCTTCCCGGTTGACCTGTAACTTTCATGATGAACACGCCATTCACTTGATGCACCTGCCTCAGGAACTCCGTCTTTTGATACAAATTTTAAATCATCTGATTCATCAAGATATGAACCACTTTTCGTGATAAAAAATCCTTCGTCTGTTCTTAAACTTATATTCCCAAAATTTCCGCCTACAAGACCCTCATTAAAGAGCCTTTTACCAATTATTTCAAATTCTTTATTCTGCATTAACCACACCATTTCAATGAACTATATTCATTTTTATATCCTACAAAGACTGTATCATTAATCACAACATAGTTAGCTTAAAAAAAGATAGGACAGGTTTAATCCTTTATAAAAAAAGGTTCTTCTGCCATTAATCAATTAAAGGAAGAATTAAGCCCTGCAATGTATCTGCAGGAGTCACACCCTCAAGCCTGTGCTCTATCTTTCCGTCCTTTTCAATGACAATTGTGGGGACAACCTGAATACCATATTTCACTGCCAGCTCCATATTGCTGTCAACATCAATTGTTTTTATCTCAACAGAATCCCCCATCATGTTCTTCAACTGTTCCAGAATTGGGGTCTGCATCTTGCATGGACCGCACCATTCTGCAAAAAAATCCATCAGTACTGGTTTTGACATAATTACAATATACCTCTCTACAGAGAAGAGGTCAGAAAAAGATATATAATTTTGTTTTTATCCGGTTGTCAGAAAAATCATTTTGACGGATTTTTAGAAAGTATTGCCATTATGATCTTACCATATGCCGGACGTGTTATGATAACTCCGATAAGAACACCCAGAATTGTAATAATTGCAAATCCTTTCAGTGTTGAAAGATCCATCAGTGCAAGAGGCAGCATTGCAAATATTGTAGTGCATGCAGCCACTGAGATGATCATTAGAGCACGCTTAAATCTCTTCATATAGACATTCGGCGATGGTACCTTTCCTTCATGTAGTACTTCGTCTGTTATAACTACCAGCTGATCAATACCTGTTCCCAAAACAGCTATAAGACCGGCAATACTTGCGAGATCAAGCTGCTGAATGTATCTTGCAATTCCAAGAAGTATAACTATCTCCGCAATATTTATGAAAATCATTGGAAGTACAATTGAAGGCTCTTTATAGCGGAAATATACTGTTACTGCAACTGCCATCAAAGCTATAATTGCCGCAATTATACAGACCATCTTGAAGTAATCTCCAAGTTGTGCCGGCACAGAACCGGAACCTGCAATTGTTACATCTACAGGAAGCGCACCTGCACGAAGATGAATCTCTAAAAGACGTGCCTCTTCAAGAGCATCATCACCCTGGCCTGTTGATGCACTCAAATCACGTACAGTTCCTGTAAGGAGTTTACTTGCAAGATCAGTTGAAAGAGGAGCACTATATACGACATCCCCGTCTAAAAGCATCACCAGATTGTGATTTTGAGGATCTTTTACAGCATCATGTTTGATTGCCCCGTCACGGAATGCTTCTGCCCCTGCAGCATCAAGAGTGAATCCTACTCCCCAGCTCTGACTTCCCGGAGGATTCTGGCTTGGTCTTGACACGCTTGTTACAGAATCGCCAAAGATTACATGCTCTGTTTCGTTACCAACAGTTACAATTCGTATCTCAAATTTACCCTGCGAACTTACGAGATCCTGAGCAGTATTGATATCAGTTCCCGCAAGTTCGACACGTACGTAGCGGGTTACATCATTAAGGCCGCTTAATGTATTTATGCGAACATCCTGCGTTCCAAGGTTGTTTACCTTATCCTCAAGAATTCTTTTTACGTCATCAGCAGTTTCTTTTGAAACTCCCTGTTCGTATGCTACAATCTTTGCTCCAAGTTCATCAAAGATCTTTTGCAATTCCTCTTCGGAATAATATTTTCTAATCTCAATCTGATCTTCACTTACAGGAAGAACCTCTGCATCTATCTCCTGTGATAAAACATCTGCGAACTCTGAAACAGGCATATCAGAAGAGAATCTTACTACTTCTGACTGAAAAGAAAGCTGGATCCACGAACCGCCCTGAAGATCAAGTCCAAGCTGAAGATTACCTTCAACACCCTTGTCAAATGCCGGAGGAAGTACATATATGCTCAAAACCGAGAATATAATTAAAGCCGACATTACAAGAACACGCCAGTCGGAGAAGATCTTTTTTAGTGTGCTCTCTTCATCTGCCATTTTTAACCCTCTTT
>NZ_JBSREC010000083.1:0-5040 GCF_055145805.1 Methanomicrobium sp.
CCACCGTACTGCGGAAGCATACGGCCACCTGAAAATTCTGCACTATATACTTCCTGGGTAAGTGTTTCCATTCCGGGATCCTTTTGATCCTTTATACCTGATTTATCAACAGCATCCTTTGCCGGAAATTCACCATAGCCCAGGACAGTTATCAGAGAGACAGGATTTATCTCCGTATATTTTCCCTGATTCTGAAGATCGCGAAGTGCTATGTAGTCAAAAGGAGCATGCGCCGGAACACTCATTACAATACCGGTTGCCATATCCGGATCAACAAATTCTGCTGGAAGAATTGGAATTTCACCACAGAAGGGATGAGAAACTATCTGATCAATAAGTTCTATGCCGGGTATTTCACCCTCTTCTTTGACCTCATGATCCTGTAATGAAAGTTTTAATGCCGCTTCCGGAGATACAACCCATTTAAATCCGTCAACTTTTATTTTTTTGTAATTAACGCAGGGATTTACCCAAAGATTTGTAACACCATATGTTGTTTCAGGACGCAGAGTTGCACATGGAATTCTATATTCCCCCAAGTTGAACATAACAAGAACATATTTTACTATCTCTGCCTTCTCTCCTTCCAAAAGATCATGATCTCCAACAGGATTGTCACACTGCGGACAGTATTTAACCGGATGAGCTCCTCTTATGACATGATTCTGCTCCATCAAATGAAGATACTGCCATTCGATAAACTTGCTGTACTGAGGATAAACAGTTGTAAATCTCCTTCTCCAGTCGATAGATAAACCACAGCAACGCATTACCCGTTCATACTCATTGCTAAAGTATCTGACAATCTCTGCAGGTTCTACAAAACTCTCCAGAATATCTTCAGGAACACGATATAAATCACGGTATAATTTTATTGTCTTCTCATCTCCCTTCACAATCCTTTTTGATATACCAATTACAGGAGTCCCGGTTACATGAAAAGCCATGGGGAAAAGAACATGTTTACCCTGCATTCTTTTATAACGGGCGATTACATCGGGAACAATATATGTTCTTCCATGACCCACATGCATCGCACCGCTTGGATAAGGATATGCAACATTCAGGTAGAATTTATCTGCTTCACAAGGATCAACCTCAAAAATGTTTGACCATTGATCTAGGTATTCCTCCTCAAATTCCTTCATATCAAATTTACTCAATATAAATCACTCCACATTTTAAAAAAGAAAAATTTAAATTTATACTGGCCGGAGTCTGATCTCCTCTCCGTCATTATAACGGCGGATCATCTCCATTGCAATACTATTATTTTTGGACATGTGAATCTCTCCCTGGTCATTTACTGTTGCTGTGAAGAGATACTCTTTTCCGCCAAAAACATCAACTATCTTTCCTTTGTGCTCTTTTACTGAGATTGAAAGGAATTTCTTGTCTACCTTTATTTCAATACCATTGCCGGAAGAGACTGCGGGTGGCTCAGGTTCAAGGGCTGAAGAAACCTCAAGGACGGGTTCTTTCATTCCGGTTTGTGGGAGTTCTGTCCTTGGCCGGATATCAATTCCAATGCTTAGTTTGTTTACAATTGCAGCAACGTTCTTTCCACCCTTACCAATTGCAGCAGGGACATCCTTATCATCAATATACACAACAGCCTTATTTTCATTCTGCATTTTTACTTCAACAGAACCATCTGTAAATCTGCCTATCTCTCTCTGAATTTCTCTTTCAACAAGTTTTAATGAGATATCCTCTTCCGGAATACTTATAGTCTGAATTTCCGGTGCCGGTGCCGGTGTCTTCCCCGTCAGTGGGAACTTAATAATTATTGGTTCTCCGTCATATCGGAATATTTCAGACTCAACCTCTCCGGTTTCATCGTTTACAACAGAGATTACAGGTCTTGCAGAGAGCTCATCATCCTCATCAGGTATGCTCTCGGGAACCTTGAAATCAAACTGGATATCATAGATCTTTGAAATATCCCCGTCTTTCACAAAAACAATTGTATCAATAATCTGCGGCAGCACACCAAATTCAGTTCTTCCCAAAAATCTCTGAAGTGCATCATGAACATCATTTGCATGAACAACTCCCACCATACCAATTCCTGCAAGGCGCATATCAGAAAATACACTGAAATCCAAACTCTTCCTGAGTTCATCAAATATTACAAAATCAGGCCGCATAAGGAGCATTACTTCCGCAGTATTCTCCATACTACCCTCAAGTGCAGTATACTGAGTAATATTATCAGGAACCTGAATATCACGCGGCGCCTCCATTGTTTTTACTGAATACTGATTTTCGGAAAGGAATATTGCAATACTCTGCGCAAGTGTTGTCTTTCCAGTCCCGGGAGTGCCTGTTATAATAAGACCTCTTCTGCTTTCAAGAAGCCTCTTTTTCAGAACAACTGATTTATTGTAGTCATCAATTGACCTGTCAGCAATAGGCCTTACAGCAGTAATCTCCATACCATCTGAAAAAGGCCTTCTTGCTATTGATATCCTCATTGAACCTATCTGGACAATTGTAATTCCACGCTTTTCAAGCTCGATAAATCCATCAGGATCACGTTTTGCACGTTCAAGTATCTCCTGAGCTATATGTCTTAATTCATACTCGGAGATTGGATCTTCTGAAAGGATTACATTCCTGCTTTCCTTTAATGTTCCCTGCCTTGCAATTGGTCTTGCGCGCTCCTTTAAAAAGACTGAAAGAGTATTCTCTTCAAAATAATTATCAATTTTGAGCGGCGAAAATTCACCTATCTGCGGCTTTAGATAAAGGACATCCAGACCTTTTGCCCGGGCAACCTCAGACTGAACCACATCACTTGTTATGAATTTTGCATTTTCATAATCCAGTGCAACGTTTCTTATTAGTGCATCTATCTCTCCGCCACTTGCAAGTTTGACCTGGTCAAGACTCGGTCTTGATCCTACATATTTTATTGTAATTACTCCTTCTTCTGCAAGTTTTGAGAGTTCCTGAAGCTCTGTAAGGCCGCTAAAACCTATTTCACGCCCCTGGTTTGCCTGTGCTTCAAGTTCTGCTATTACGGCCTCAGGAACAATTATTGTGGCCCCTCTATATTCCCCCGATTCCTGTATCATCGAGGTGATGCGCCCGTCTATGACGACGCTTGTATCAGGTATAAGTATCACTAAAAAACCTCCCTTAAAAATAATGTATTCAATACCTAATTAGCATATACCTTATTAGGATCAAAAATTTTGTCTCCGACCACTTCACCATCTATTGTCCTGTAAAAACAACTGTCATATCCGGTGTGGCATGCACCCCCGGTCTGGTATACCTGATATACCAGGGTATCGCAGTCACAGTCTATAAGAATCCGGACAATTCTTTGAAGGTGTCCGCTTTCCTCTCCCTTTTTCCACATTTTTTTTCTGCTCCGGGAAAAATAGTGGGCGTATCCTGTTTTTCGTGTCATCTCCACAGCCTCCCTGTCAGCCCAGGCGACCATAAGAATTTTTTTGGTTTCCCATTCCTGTGCTACAACAGGAACAAGACCATTTTTATCAAAATTAATATCCAATTCAAATCACTCCCATAACTATTTTGAGTATTTCATAAATTATATCCCCTAAAAGAAGTGCAGATATAAACCCTGCTGTTATTGGTATTATAAAAGGGACACCAAATGAGATCCATACCTTTCCTGAACGGGCATATAGATCCAGTTCTTTTTTGTACTCCTCAGGATACTTTTTTAAATCCTGAGTATACATTCGGCGTTTTCCTGAAATCATTCTTTTTAATGACGCAGTAAGAGATATAAAATGTCTTTTGATGCCGTCATCAGTCTCCTCAAAGTCCTCCATTATAAAGCCAAAAGAGTCTGTTATCTTTTTTCCATCAACCGGAAATCCAACAATCATATAAAAAAAAGAGGCTCTGTTGCCCTTCACTATATTATAAATAAAAATTCCAACAGGTGCTGCAATATTCAAAATTAACGCATTTATCATCACAGTTAGTGGAAAAAAAGCAATTGCAGGATAACCCCACAGCGGCTCTAAAGGATACAGGGGAACAAACGCTGTGATAAAAATAAAAGCCCATGCATCAGCACCTCCGAAGAGATGAAGATAGGCCGAGGAAAAATAAAAAATGGCACAGAAAATTACAACAAGAAAAATATATCCTGATGCTGCTCTTGGATTACTTAACAAAAAAGTTGCATAAACCCATAATGCCAATGGAATTCCGATAAAAAGCATAGGATACCAGGTTTTAAAAGGAACACGTCTTTCCTTCAAATCAAGTATAGATGCGTAGATTAGTGTAATTATTATCGCAACTGAGGAAATTAGAAGCGCTTCGATCATAAATAATACTGATTGTATGGCACTCCTTTTATGTGTGGCGATGAAGTATGAAAAATTTGCAGATAATAGATATCTTCAAATGTAATGCATCCAATAAAAACATAATATCAAAATAAAACAGATAGAATAATATTGATAATTGTATTGCCGGAAAATAAAAATAATTTTAAAAAATTCACAGGGAGAAATTTCAGCATTTATGCAGATGGCAGAACTCTTTGAAAAAGCAATATCCGGCTCGGAATTTGTAGGAGATTTTGAGTATGGTAAACTGCTCAGATATGTTTTAGAGCATAAATATAATGGAATTGCTACAACTGAGAATAATAGAAAAAGCATAATTTTAGTCTTTGTATCCGGTGAAGCCGGAGGTGCAGCCCAGATTGATGAGTATGGCATGCTTTACGGAGATAAAGTCATATACAGCCTTGATAAATCCGGTTCTTATAAACTTTATCTGATAGAGAAAAACCTTGCGGAATCGCTTGTAGCAAGAACAAGGGTATTTGATAAAAAGAATCTGAAGCAGGATAATTTTTCAACAAAACTGTATGACATTAAAAATTTCAGCACAAAACCTTCAAAAGTTAAAATTATAGTTTTAAGAGATGAAATTCCTGCTTGTGGACTAAAAATAATAATGAAAAAGAATAATGTTGCGATAAGTCATGACTACACCTCTTCTGATGGAAGCGCAGGTTTTTTTCTACAGGGTGGTGAT
>NZ_JBSREC010000084.1:0-10726 GCF_055145805.1 Methanomicrobium sp.
GAAACCGGAGGCTGTGGTGTCGTTGCAGGTGTCACTCCGGGCAAAGGCGGACAGGAAGTGCACGGAGTGCCTGTATATGACTCTGTAAGAGAGGCACTTTTAGAGCATGATGCAACTGCAGGTGTTCTGTTTGTCCCGGGCGGTGCTGCGGGTGACTCAATTATGGAAGCCGCATACAACGGACTTGAGCTTGTAGTTGCATCATGCTCTAAAAGTGCCTCTCTTACAGAGTCATATACAGGCACTCCGTGCACTTCCTGTCCGCCTTTGCCCGGAGTGACACCTGCAACGACACCACAGCCTCCGGTTTCCTCTGCATAGCGGTTCATTAAATCAATATGAAATGCACCCTGCTTTCCGGTTGCGCCCTGAACTATGACTTTGGTCGTCTTATCACCATATATCATAATCCTGCCTCCCTGACCGCGTATGTGATGACCTCATCCATCGTATCAAGCATCATATATCCGTTTTCATTCAGTATTCTGCGACCCTCAGCCTCATTGGTGCCTGCAAGCCTGACAACAACCTTCTGGGTAACGCCTGCACTTACAATCCCGCGTGCAACCTCATCGCATCTGGTTATTCCCCCGAGAAGATTTACAACAATGACACTTACTCCGGGCATCTCGGATACCAGCCTTACGGCATTGCATACACGCTCCTCTCCTGCACCGCCACCGACATCCAGGAAATTTGCCGCCTTTCCGCCGTAAAATTCAATCAGATCAAGAGTGGACATTGTAAGTCCTGCACCGTTTCCGATAACACCAATTGAACCCTCAAGTTCAACATATGAAAAGCCAAACTTCTCAGCTCTTCTTTCCCGGTCGGTTAAGTCGCGGTTTACCTCAATACCCTGCCGGTATAAGGCATTGTCATCAACTATCAGTTTTGCATCTGCGGCGTACACACCGTTTTTAGTTGTGACAAGAGGATTTATCTCAGCTAAAAGAGCGTCCTTTTCGCAGCATACACGATAGAGCTTGTTTATTACCGGACCCAGCTCTTTAGGAACACCTTTTAGGAGCCTTCTCATCATAAAAGGGGGTATATCATGCAGGATTGGTGCAATCCATACCTTCTGGAGAGCATCAGGGTTGTCTTTTGCAGTCTGCTCTATATCAACGCCGCCTGTTGCAGAAAAAAGTATGACAGGCTCTTTTCTTGCCCGGTCGAGTGTTATGCTCACGTAATATTCATTATCAATCGGAAGCTTCTCTTCAACAAGAATCCTGTCAACAGGAATTCCCTTAATCTCCCTCTGAAAAAGAAGTGCTGCTTTCTCCTTTGCATAAACGGATTCTGTAATTATAACTCCGCCTGCTTTTCCCCTTCCGCCGACATCGACCTGGGCTTTTAGGACAACCTCATCTCCGATGTCATTTAACCTTTCATCGATCTCTTCAGGGTTTTTAATAACAAATCCCTTTGCAACAGGTATTTTGTATTCTTTAAAGATCTCTTTTGCTTCAAATTCCAGGAGTTTCAAGTCTGTTTACCTCCGTTTATTCCAAGTTCAAATCCCGCATTTAAGGCCTTCATATTGAGCTGTTCTGTTCCTTTCGGAACGCTGTCCATAACCGCCATCTCTATTGCATCACGGCTTACAATACCGGTTGAACTCACAAGTGCCCCAATCATTATAATATTTGCAACAATTGCACGTCCGGTGATTCTCTTTGCCTCCCCGGTTGCAGGAATTTCAACACACCTGCATTTGGGCCGTGAGAATACAAGACCTGAATCAAGAAGCATAATTGCATCATCCGGAGCATCTGCCCCGTATTTCTCATAACCCTGCTGTGACATTATGACATATATGTCAGGAGATGTAACCTCGGGATAGAGTATATCGTCATCGTCGATTACAACCGCACTCATTGATGCGCCGCCCCTTGCCTCGGGACCATATACCTGGGTCTGGACAGCAAATTTTTTGTCATATATTGCAGCGGCACGTCCGGTAATTACGGCAGAGAGTATTATTCCCTGACCACCGAATCCGGAGAATAAAACCTCATGTCTCATTTCTCAGACACCCCCATAGCAGGCCGGTTGCGGCGGACAAATTCGCCGACCGTGAACATGCCTTCGGGAACAGACTTTCCTTCCTCTTCAAGTCTTCTCTTCTTTGAAAGAAGAATTGAATTATTCTTCATGTGTTCAATCATATCGGAAGGCTGCCTGAGCTTGTTTCTCCTCCCAAATGATGTGGGGCACTGTGTCATAGCTTCAATAAACGAAAAGCCGGTAGTTTCCATCCCTGTCTTAATCGCTTTTGTAAGCTCTTTCACATGATATGTGGTCCAGCGTGCCGAGTAGTTTGCACCTGCCGCAACCGCAAGTTCGGCGAGATCGAATACTGACTCTGCCGCACCATATGGTGTTGTTGTTGAGACGGCACCAACAGGTGTGCAGGGGCTTCCCTGACCTCCGGTCATTCCGTAGATCATATTGTTCATACATATGACAGTCAGGTTAATATTCCGCCTGCATCCGTGTATGAAATGATTTCCGCCTATTGCGGAGAGGTCTCCGTCTCCTGTGAATACAACAACATTGAACTCAGGTTTCGCCATCTTAACACCGGTTGCAAACGCGATTGCACGTCCGTGTGTTGTGTGAAGGGAATCTGTTGCCACATATCCGGGAGAGCGTGATGAACATCCTATTCCGGATACGAATATTGTATTGTCTATCTCCCATCCCATCTCAACGACGGCATTTAAAGTGCAGTTTATAACAGTCCCGTTTCCGCACCCGGTGCAGAATATATGGGGCATTCTTTCATGCCTGTACCAGTCCTCAACAGATAATGTCAAAGGTATCCCTCCATTGCTTTTAAGAGTTCATCCGGATTGTGCATCTCACCGCCAAGTTTTGGAAGTGAGAGAACCTCGACATTTGTATGGCGTGCAACCTCTCTTGAGATCTGGCCCATATTCATCTCGGGAATTATGAAAACCTTTGCTGATTTAAATTCAGATAAGACTTCTTCCGGAAACGGCCATACCATTCGCAGGTTGATGTGCCCGATTATAAGATCCGGCCTGTCCTTCATAATCTGCCTTACAGTCCTTGTTGCAGGTCCGTATGTCAAAAAGACAACTTCAGCATCATGATTTATAAGGTCATAGTCAGCGATCTCATGCCTTTTTGATTCCACTTTTTCAACAAGCCTTTTTACAAGAGATGAGTGAATCTCATGATCATTGGTATCAGGATATCCGTTCTCACCATGTGTCAGGCCGGTCACATGAACCCGGTGACCCTCGCCAAATACAGGAAATCCCGGGATCAAATCCTCTCCGGCCCTGAAAGGAAGTTCTCCCTTTTCAAGCAGTTTTCGATTTTCGGTCTCAACTGTGTCAGGTATTACAACTCTCTCACGCATGTGCCCGATAGTCTCATCAGACATTACAAATACAGGACATCTGAATCTTTCTGCAAGATTAAATGCCTTTACTGTCAGTTCAAACATCTCCTGAACAGTTGACGGGGTGAGTGCAATTATACTGAAATCCCCGTGTGAGCCGAAACGGCACTGCATCATATCCCCCTGTGCAGACATTGTCGGCTGACCTGTTGAGGGCCCTCCGCGCTGAATATTTACAATTACACACGGGGTTTCGGTCATAACAGCATATCCGAGATTTTCCATCATCAAAGAAAATCCGGGACCGCTTGTTGCAGTCATAGCCTTTGCTCCGGTCCAGGAAGCACCGATAACGGATGATATGCTTGCTATTTCATCCTCCATCTGAATAAAAGTCCTGCCCAGTTTCGGCATTCTCTTTGCCATATGCTCGGCAACCTCAGTTGACGGGGTGATAGGGTACCCGCCAAAAAAGCTGCATCCCGCGGCAAGTGCTCCTTCTGCACAGGCTATATTTCCCTGCATAAATTCAATTTTGCTCAAAACTCTATCACCACACCAGGCTGTTCGTACGGCTCTTCCTCAACCCATGTTATAGCCTGATCAGGGCATATAAGCTGACATACCCCACACAAACGTCTCTGATATAATTTCTGAAGTCTGCAGTTTGTACATCTGCCGGGTCTGTCAAGAGAAGGAACAATTATTCCCTTTTCATTGATTTGGGATCCCTCCTGAAAAATATTGTAGGGGCATACCAGTGTACATAGATTGCATCCTTTGCAACGACTCTCATCTATTATAAGTTTCATGAGTTACGACCGTTTTAAAATTATTCTGACTATATTATTGAGCACCAATGCTACTAAATATATTCTTTTGGACTATGGATGAAAAATTTAATCCAATGCTGACAGTCAGAGGGAAGACAGAAAGCATCAGAAAACCAGGACTTTTTTTAAGATTTAGTTTAGTCCTTTTTTTCATTTTAAAAGCGTTCTTTAAAAATGCCTGCCGCTTTTTTGATGACGTCTTTGTATATGTCTCCGCCTTTTGAGTCCATCCCGACTGTAAGGGGTAACCTGTCAACTTCTATCTTCCATACCGCTTCTGCCATCCCGAGCTCTTCATAAAAGACCCCTTTTAACTCCATTTTAGATGCGGCAAGTGCGGCACACCCGCCGGTGTATGCAAGATATACCCCCTTTCCTCTCAGGATTTCAGATACATCATCACTCATCCCTCCCTTTCCGATGAATGCACGAACGCCGTTTTCGATGAGAAAACCGCAGAGTTTATTCATTCTTGCGGATGTGGTAGGCCCTGCTGCCACAACCTTTGAATCCTTAATAACAGGTCCGCAGTGAAATATGGCCGCACCTTTTGGGTCAAACGGAATTCCCTTCTCCGTCATCTCAGCGTGGGCTTCATCCCTTGCCGTGTATATGATTCCTGTCAGATACACTATATCTCCTGCAACAAGGTCTAAAACCTCACACCCGAGCGGAGTCTTTAATTCAGTCATCTAAAGCCCCCCGGTATCAACTTCCACAGTTGCCCGCCGGCATGCCCAGCACTGAACATTTACTGCAACAGGAAGCGATGCAGTGTGGCAGTGTCCCCTTTTGACCTTTACTGCAATGCAGGTAAAATCACCGCCAAGACCCATGGGTCCGATTCCAAGTTCATTTACGCAGTCGCAAAGTTCCTGTTCAAATTCATCCATTACATCAGCAGGTTGCAGGAGCGCCTCTTTTGCAAGCGATGCAACACCGTCAAATGTACTTCCGATTCCGACACCTAAAATTACAGGAGGACAGGGTCTTCCGCCTGCAATCAGCATAGTCTCAACAACAAATTTTTTTATCTCATCTGCCTGCGTGGGAAGAAGCATTGCAAGACGTGACATATTCTCACTGCCGCCGCCCTTTGGCATCGCAGTTATTGTAAACTTATCGCCGGGACTTATGTGAACTGCAGGAGTGCCAATACCTGTATTATCTCCGGAATTATGCCGGGTAATCGGATCAACTGCATTCGGGCGGAGAGGTATCTCAGCCGTTGCCCATTTCACGGCATCAGATATACCATCATAGATTGCCCCGCATAACGGTATTTCAGGCGGAAGTGTCACGTAAAATATGTGCAGCCCGGTGTCCTGACATATTGGAACAGATAGATTTTCTGCTTCCTTTAAATTTTCAAAGATATTTTTATACTCGGATTTTGCAACAGGATTTGTCTCGGCTGTTGAGACCTTCAAAAGAGCCCTTAAAAAATCAGGCGGCAGTTTAATCTCGGCTTCTTTTATTGCACAAAAAGCCGCGTCAGACACACGTTTTCGGATCAGATCTTCCCTTTCTGCCATAATAATCACATATATTGTTAGATATCCCTATTATTCCCTTTGCAGTTCTCTTATTTTTCCATAGCTTTTTTCTTCATATCCACAGGCATTTTCTCAATCGCGTACCGAAGAGAAGTCCTTGGCATAACCTCTTTGTTATCCATGACATAGGAGAAAACCTCATCGGGATACTTCTGCGACAACACTTTTAGCATCCGGCCGTAACCTTTCCTGACCATATCATCAGAGTCTGTTAAAAGTGCATCTGCCGTTTTAAAGATATTTTCGGAGTAAAGTCCCCATTTTGCCGGAATGATAAGTGAGACTGCCGCTGCACGCCTGACCCAGCGGTTTTCTGACTTTGTCCAATCAAATACAGAATCCAGGTATTTAGGATATTGTATCAGAAATTCACCGCCGAATCCTGTGCATAGGGAATCGCAGTCTATCCGGCAGCAGAGACTGTTTTTCACCCATTTTTCAAAATAAGTAAAATGTTCGGGACTGTATATCTTTTTTGAACGCTTTGCCCAGTCAAAAGCAATAGCACGAAGTTCAAATGAATTTTCGCTTACAAGACTGTCACAAAGATAAAAAACAGACCAGTCAGGCATTTTTTTCACTCCCCCCTGCCAGTATCTCCTTGCGACATCACGGACAAAGGGTTTTTTAACACCAATAAAGCCTTCTGCCGGCACTCCGTTTAAGGAAACTTCCCGTTCTATATATTTTGGATCGCTTCTTTTTTGCAGATCATCTTTTAGAAGGAAAATAATATAATCCTCACTTAAATCACGGATATCCATTTATTTATCCTTTTTAGTATTATGCAGGAATGGAAATTAAACAGTCCCTTAACTCACAGGAGCAAAAGAAACAAATAAAAATCAAAATTGTTAAAAACGTCAGAAAATAGTAATCAGGCTGAACAGCCCCGCTTAACAAATTTTAATAACCAAAAAAAATATTCAGATTAAAAAATCAGGGGAGATATTCAGGCTTCGATTTTATTTTCTGCAACTATAATGCGGGTAGGAGTTGGAAGCTTGTATCCTGCCGAATTTAAGGCAACCTTTGCCTTTTCGATATAGTTGTCGGTAGTGTATACTGTCATAACTTTCTGGCGTATCTGCACACGTGCTGCTGTACCTACTGCCTTTCCGAAAGCTTTTCTCATCCCTTCTGACACACGGTCAGCACCTGCACCTGTTGCCTGTTTGTTCTCACGAAGCACCTGGTGCGGGAAGGTACGGATCTTGAAATGATAGTTCATCCTTCCAATCTCCTTTAAGAGTTTACGGTTTACAGTCATACGTGCTGCTTCAAGCGCCTTATTCTGTATCTGGCATGCCTCATCAACTATAATTGAAATCTCGACAGGGAACTGCTGTTTTGGGTTTCCCATATCAAACTGAACAATCTTTGAGCCGGGTACACCACCCATATATTCACGTCTGGTGTATGCCCTTTTTGAGATTGCTTTGTACATTTTTGCGGGTTTTCGAACCATTTGTATAAACTCCTAGTGATCTAGATGTGCTATAAAAAATGGGGATAAATCCTAATAAACCTAACTATCTGATTGCATGTGAACAAAACTGGTTATATTGTCCCTTCACCCATGAGAGAAAGGACGTATTTGCGTAGATTCGCAAACTCCGGCGCAGTCCTCTCTCTGCATCGGGGAATATCAACCTCAATTACCTCTTTGATATTTCCGGGACGCGGAGACATCATGATAATTCTGTCAGCCAGAAATACAGCCTCATCCACACTGTGTGTCACAAAGATCACGGTCTTTTTTGCACGCTTCCAGATCTCTAAGAGCTCTCTTTGCATCATATTTCTGGTTTGTGCATCAAGTGCCCCAAAGGGTTCGTCCATTAAAAGAACCCCGGGGTCGTTTGCCAGTGCACGTGCAATTGCAACACGCTGCCGCATCCCGCCTGAGAGTTCATGAGGGAATGCATCTGAAAACTGTTCAAGTCCGACAAGTTCAATATATTTTTCTGAAATCTCCAGCCTCTCTTTTTTTGCGACACCCTTCATCTCAAGACCAAATGCAATATTGTCAATAACATTCAGCCACGGAAATAGAGAATATTCCTGAAATACCATCCCGCGTTCGGTATCAGGACCTGAAATCTCATTTCCGGCCAGAAGAGCACTGCCTGAAGTAGGCATATCAAGACCGGCAATTATTCTTAAAAGCGTTGTCTTTCCACACCCGGACGGACCTACAAGACATATAAATTCCTCATCCTCAATTTCGAGATTTATGTCCTCAAGTGCCACAACCTCATCATCCTCACCTTCCGAGAAAACCTTCCTTAAGTGTTTTATAGATAACTGTGACATCTAAAGATCCTCCTCGCGCCATTTCAGCATCTGTTTGTTAACGTAGTGTCTGAAGACGAGATCTATTACTAACCCGATAAATCCCAGAATCAGCATATAGACAACGACACTTGGCATCTGATGCAGGTTATAATAAGTCCAGAGATTTTTACCAAGCCCGTATTTGCCACTTCCGGCACCAAAAATTTCTGCACCGACAAGACACATCCACCCGACACCCATCGATATTCTGATGCCGGACATGATAGACGGGATTGCAGACGGAAATGCAACCCTGCGTATAAGGGTCATATCGCCGGTACAGCCAAGAACCTTTCCGGCTTCGATGAAAACCTTTGGAACCTCACGAAATCCTGTATATGTATTGATTAGAATCGGAAACACGGCTCCTATGAATATGATAAATCCTGCAGCGGCGTTTGTGAGTCCAAACCATATAATTGCAAAGGGAATCCATGCAAGCGGAGGGATAGGACGGATTAGTTCTATCAACGGGTTTAAGGCCATATCGACGTCCTTAAACCAGCCCATTGCAATACCGACAGGTATCCCCACAAGTAGCGATGCCGCCATCCCTATTCCAAAATGAAGAAGACTGAACCAGAGATCCTTTAATAGAGAACCCTTTGGACTGAATGCCATTTCCAGAAATGCCAAGATTACGTCTGTAAAACTTGGCAGAAGAAACGGATTGCTAACAAAATATTCAGCCACAATCTGCCAGATTATTATGAAGACTATTACAGACACAGCCGGAAGCAGAAATGTTTTTCTGTTATCCATCTTTTTTGAAATCATATTCTCTGTCCTTATGAAAAAAATGCACTATGATATAAAAACAGCCTGAAAAGACAATAGCAGTTTTTGTGCATTTTTTATTGCATTTAAGATTCTCTCATTATGTTTAAAAAATAACTCATAAGAGCAGACTGTCCGGACCTTAATGCAAATACTGTAAAAAAGTCCATCAGTCAAAAAAATTAAAAATAATTAATAATTATTCTCAGGCAGCTGATACTGCCTTTTCATAGAATGAAAAGTCAAAGATCTCATCTTCGGCGAGATTCTTTTTGATATATCCAAGTTCATTCTGAGTCTTAACATACGACATTACACCGTCGACAATAAGATTTGGATTGGACACCCATGCGCCGTCCCAGTTATTAAAGGACGCTTCTGCAACTTCTTTTGTATTTTTTGTATAGTCAGAGTATATCTGTGCAGCCTCATCCAGATTCTGACTGTTGTACTCTGTTGCCTTAATGTGCGTCTTTACAATCTCAGTTACTGCATCGGGATTCTCCCTGATGAGTTTGCCGCTTACAACCAGAACACAGCACGGATGATCCGGACTCATAACACCTGACCAGAGGACAATCTTTCCGTTTCCTTCCTGTTCGATTACAGTAGGTGACGGTGCAGGAAGGAATACTGCATCAATCTGACCTGCGGTGATTGCTGTAATTGCATCTCCCGGGCCCATAGGTCTGATATCAACATCATTGTCTGCATCAATTCCGTTTGCTGCAAACCATTCTCTTAAAATTGTGTCCTGAATTGTTCCGGGCGGGAATGTTGCAATTGTGTGCCCTATTAAGGACTCAGGGCCTGTATATTCAATATCCGGCCTTACAACAAGTGCTGATCCCTGTGTCTGAACAGCAGCGACTATTTTCGCATCAAGTCCTGTTCCAAGAGCAGAAAGAACAGGTGCCGCGCCGACATATGCAACATCAATGTCCCCGCCAAGCATTGCCTGCATTTCAGGCGCTCCTGTAGGGAACTGGAACTCGTTCTTTGCAGAATCAACTGTGAATCCGTAAGGCGCAAGATTTTCTGCCCACCATCCTTTCTTCATTGCAGTCATGTATGCAAGCTGGTGAGTACTCGGCTGATATCCGAAGTTTAATTCTTCTGTCTCAACTTTTGTTGTATCAGCAGGTGTATCAGTACAGCCCGCACACAGCATGAATCCTGCTGCAATCAATACTACCATAAAAAGACCGGTAATTTTTTTCATTTTAATCCCCGTTTATAATAATAAAACACATCATTCTTGATCACAAACATATAATATGATATCTTTTTGTGCACATTTATTTGCCTCAATAGGAAATTTCATTGAGAAAATATACCTCATGAGCTTAACCTTCACCAAATATATGACTTAAAGTATACAACCCGGTTTTAAGCCAAAAATATTCTTCTCCCTGTTTATTGCAAAGTATGAAAATCAAAAGATTCCTGAAGCACATAAACAACAATCAAAAAAGGGAGTCTCCCCTTAAACAAATTCATGTTTTTAGGAAGTCAGACCAATAGTCGCCTTAAATATGCTTCTGGACATACATTATTATCAGGAGTTTTCTGTTTATGAGTAAGGATCCGTTAAGGGGAGGTCGTCTTGGTGATAATCGCCCTTCAGAAGTCTGGGGATATCTTTCATCCGCAGAGGCAGACCGCTTTATAGGAGAATCTGATATCCTTGTTGATATCGGACATCTTCTGATGCTGAAAAAGCAGGAGATTATAGATTTGGATTCTGCAAAGGCAATAATGGAAGTTCTTTTAAAACTTCACAAAGAAGGCCTTTGTGATTCGGTCTATGATCAGAAATATGAGGATATCCATGCCGGAATCGA
>NZ_JBSREC010000085.1:0-6009 GCF_055145805.1 Methanomicrobium sp.
CCTCTTTCATAAAGTCTTGTATTTAAGTGGAGGTACGGAAGAGGCACGAGTTCTGTAAAACCGTGTGTTTCATCCTGTATGTCTCTTAAAACAGAGAGATGTTCTGCTCTGTCATTTTCAGTCTCAACTGATCCGTACATAATTGTTGAGGTTGATTTAAGGCCGAGGGAGTGCGCTTCTTTTATGATCCCTGACCATTCTTTGGTTGAAATTTTTGACGGGCAGATCACTTTTCTGACATCATCAACAAGTATCTCCGCACCTGTTCCCTGGAGTGTGCCAAGCCCTGCGGAAATGACCCTTTCAAGAACCTCTTTTGTTGAGATGCCGCTCATTTTTGCTGCATGGGATATTTCATCAGGGCTCATTGTATGGATATCAACACCCGGTGCCTCTTCAAGAATCCAGCTTAGAATATTTTCGTAGCTTCCAACATCAAAATCCGGATGAACACCTGAGAGAAGACAGATCTCTGTTACATTTCTTTTTTTTGCAAGCCTTGCACTCTCTTTTATGGATTCTTTGTTGAAGAGATACGCTTCGCTGTCAGAGGGCGGTTTTCCAAAGGCGCAGAAATTGCAGAGATTTCTGCAGATGTTTGTAACATGAATGTTCTGGTTTCTGACATATGTCACAACATCTCCTGCCTTTTTTTCACGCATCTCATCAGCAGCTTTTGCAATATCCCAGATTCGCCTGTCATTTATCTTCATCAGGCTCTCTGCTTCGGCAACTGTCATTCTGTGTCCTGAAAGGATATCATCAAGAAGAATTACAAGGTTTTTATCTCTCATTTTTTCTTATCCTCACGATGTCTGAGGTATAACTCGTGTATTATCATGATTAGAATCAGAATTATTGCAAATTCAAAAAGATGCAGGGGGGCATATCCTATGAATGGTAATGAGAACAGTGCCTTTCCAATAATCCATTCTTCTTTTACAGGTTTTATTACGCCGACATCTGCAATTCCGTACATCTGATCATAATTCTGGTTGTTGTCGCCCTTTGTGATGTATCCGCTGTTGATATCAGGATTTGTGGCATTTTGTTCATACCATCCGACAGCACGGTGGATTATCGGATGAATACTCTCATCCCCGTTTGGCCTGTAGATTATGACATCGCCGTAAACAGCATTCCCCTGTCTGTCCGGATTATCATTGAATCTTCCGTAGCCTGTGAGAATTCCGTCTTCCCATGTTGAAAGCTCTCCATATCTGTCAGGTGCAACGACAAAAACAAGGTCTCCCACATTCATGTTTGGAACCATGCTTCCTGATTCAACTGCGACAACAGCAGGCCATGTGCCTGAAAATAAAATAAGCAGGAGTGCTATTATGCCGACTGCGCATAATACCCATGCAATATCGCGGATTATGCCAATTGTAGGATCACTGCTGTTTAGGAATTTTTTTAGGGGATTTGTATCTTCATTCTGCCCCTTTTTTTTTGAACTTGTCATCTTATCGCGGTTTTTAAGTTTCTTTTACAGAATAGAAAGGGTTTACATATTTTAATTATTGCTATTATTGATCGACGGAGATAACAGTCAAAAGAATATGCGGTTCTTTTGGCTGTCAGAAAGATTCCCGAGTACGATGATATATGATGAGAGTTTAAGGAGTTATTATGAGTGATGAAAAAAGAGCAGAACTTAAGGGAATGATTCTGAATTTAAAGAGTCTTGTCGAGTACCAGGACGGAACGGTGGCAAGCAGGATGATTGTAAACAATAAGTCGGGGAGTATTACTCTTTTTTCATTTGATGAAAATGAGGGGCTTTCCGAACATACCGCCCCGTACGATGCTGTTGTAACAATACTTGACGGTGAATGCGAGGTCTGGGTTTTGGGAGATACTTTTTCAATGAAAGAAGGTGACACCATAATCTTTCCGGCAAATGCACCGCATGCACTCTCTGCTGTTACAAGGTTTAAGATGTCGCTCACAATGATTAGGGGCTAAAATAAGGAGGTATTTATGGCAGATAAAGACGGGGACTATTGCACTATCTGTGGCGGCATTGTACCTGGGGGAAATGATATAAAAAAAATCATAGTTGAGGATAAAGAGGTGGGGATAAATAAACTGGATTTCATTCTGGATGATGTTAAAAAGCTAAATTTAACGTCCGTTTCGGAGATAAAAGAAGAGCTCTTAAAAAGGGTCTGTGCCTTAAATTACATCCCGTCCAAAAAAAAAGAGATGTATGCCGAGGCATTGTTTCTGGAGTATGAAAAATGATGAATATTTCTGTTTCCCAATTTATATTTGAAGCAGTATTTTATCAGGTTATAGATCTATAATTAAAAAAACCGACTGAAATCTGTCACTTGCGGTTTTGAACTCTGCCAGACAGTAAAATATTCAAAATATGTATTATTTGTGAATTTAATCCCGGGGGGTGTATTATTTTTTCATTAAATGATCTTAAAAAAAGCCCTGTTAAGACAGGAATTATAGTAGCCATTTTAATAATTGCATTACTTCTCCCGATCTGGTACTTTTCAGGAATTGTCTATGAGGACAGACTGATAAATGCAGAGAAGGAACAGTTCCATTCTGATTTTTCATTTTACAGTAATTTTTTCACATATGCTTTAAATCAGCGTATCGGGCTTATTGAGGCATTATATTCCTTTGTTGTAGCCGGGCCTGAAATAAAAACGCTTGATGAGCATTTTGTTCCTTTTGCAGCGGCTTTGCATACGGGGTATCCCGGAATAAGAACTATTGCTGTTGCACCGGACGGTATTTTGAGGTATGTTTATCCGGTTGCAGGGAATGAAGAGATTGTTGGATATAATTTGCTAAACGATACCCGGCCTGCTGTAGTCCGGCAGAACAGTTACATATTCAATGGTAAACCGGTTGTCATGAGAGGACCTGTTGAAATGATTCAGGGAGGAGAGGGTATTGTTCTGACAAAAGGGATCTTTTTAAATGGCACCTATGAGGACGGAGAATTCTGGGGTTTTGTCATTATTGCAATAGATATGCCTGAGATATATAATCAGAGTGGAATAACCGGAGCTTCTAATTTTTTGGTTGCGCTAAAAAATGACGATTATGACATTTTCTATGGCAATCAGACGGTATTTGATAGTGATCCAATAATCCATGACATGAAAATAGGAAATGAAATATGGACTTTTGCAATTGTTCCCAAAGACGGATGGTGCTCTCTTGTATGCACTCAGTTAGAATTTTTCAGGTCAATAACCCTGATTTTTGTTCTGATTTCAGGGTTATTTGGCGGGTATGCGGCTTACAGTCATTTGTGGCTTAATGTGGCGGTCATTGAAAGGACAAAAGATCTTGAAAAGTCACAAAAAGATCTGTGGTTCAGGGATATGGCTATAGACTCCTCGGTAAGTCCTGTTGTAATTTCTAATAAATCGGGCAGGATTGTGTATATGAACAAAGCGGCTCTAAAACTCTGGGATCTCAGCGAAGAGGCCGCAAAAACGAAGAGTCTCTTATCTCTTTTCAGGGAGACTGATATTCTCCCTGGTTTTTTTGATGAAAAAAAGGAAAAGGTGAGCTGGACTGGGGATATAAAAGGAAAGAGGGCTGATGGTTCGGTATTCACTGCCCATGGCTCCGTGTCTGCAGTGACTGATAAATCCGGAATTTTTTACGGTGTTCATGGCTCCTTTATTGACATTACGGCAGGTAAAAAGACGGAAGAGGCATTATTCGAGAATAAGTACAAGTATTCTGAGATATTTGACAATGTAAATGAGATGATAATTGTAAACAGGCTTGTCACCGACTCTAAGGCTGATTATATGGGCATGATTATGGAGGTAAACAATATGGCCTGCGAGAAACTCAGCTACACAAGGGACGAACTGCTGTCCATGGAGCTTAAGGATATTCTTTCTGAGGAGTCAGAGGAAAATATCCCGAAGTTTACCAAAAAACTACTCCATGACGGCAGTTTATCAGCAGAGTTTTTCTTTGTCAGAAAGGACGGGAGTAGTTTTCCTGTACTTTCAAAAACACGTGTTTTAACTTATGGAGGCAGGAGATATGCCCTCTCCCTTGTTCAGGATCTGACACTTGAAAAAGAGTCCAGAAACCGTGAAATGGAGGCTTTAAAACAGATTGAGGAGAATCTGGTAAGACTTGCTGCGTTAAATGACGAGATAAGAAATCCATTGGCAGTAATTGTCGGTTATGTCTCTCTTGATAGCGGTGAGAATGCGGAAAAGATTTTGGATCAGGCAAAAATTATTGATCAGCTTATAGGCAGACTGGACCAAAGATGGCTTGAATCCGAGAAGATTAGGGAATACCTCAGGAAATATTACGATATTGAAGGTAACGGTTCAAACGGGGATGATAATAGCAAAAAGAACTAAAAATAATTACTTATTTAAAACAGTAAAATACCCCCGGGCGGATTCGAACCGCCGTCACCGGCTCCAAAGGCCGGTATGATTGACCACTACACTACGGGAGTCTGGTAATTATTCTGACAGAATATATTTCACAAATTACCTCAAAGAAAATTTGCTTTATTTATTTTGACGCATGAGATATTAAAACCAACATTATCATGGCATTTTAGTCCGGCCTAATCCAGCCATCTTGTGACTTCATCAACAGTAGGTCTGATAGCCAAAGGGAGCACTTTCTGAGGATAACCTGTTGCACAGCCCATTAATGCCCATTCTCCTGTGGAAATTCCCAGGAGCTTACAAAAGTCCGGATCATCTGCCATCTCCGCAGTGATTGAGACAATCTGGAAACCAAGTCCAAGAGCGGTTGCTTTCAGCCACATGTTTTCCAGACAGTGGCCAAGGGACTGGAGTTCAACCGGCGGGAAGCCACGTCGTTCGGCAACTACAATGTAATACGGAGCGGTTCCGACACCCGGTACAATCCTCTTCTTTTGGAATATCTTCATACGCTGTAAAAAACCAACGGCCTGCTTTCTGAGTCCTGCGTCTTTTTCCATTGCATGTTCAAGTTCCAGTATGTTTGCCTCCAGTTTCGCCATAACAAGCGGGGCAGCCGTTTTTATGGCTGAAGATCCTTTTCTTATTATAAAAAAACGCCTGAAATAGTCATCGGATTCTCCAACCGCCAGGGCGGCATAAGGTGCGAGAAGACCGGCGTGGATTATGCGGCTGATATCCTCTTCGGATGGTTCCTCTTCGCGAAACAACCTGTGAGTGCGTCTTGATGCAAGGATTTCGTCGATAATCGCATTTTTCTGTTCAATGTTGAGGTCATTCATGATATATCATATTTTTTCTTCCTGATTTGCACCTGTTAACCATCATTTCTCATGATATGTGCCGGATGTTATAACGCTTCTAAATTTGTTTTAAGGATACCGGTTTATACCTTATTCTTCGGACAATATTCAGTAAGGTAACATTCGTCGCATCCTGAGAGATCAGTTTTACAATAGTCCCTGCCAATCTCCCATATGACTGAATCTGCAATTCCCGGATAATCGGGGTATATTTTCCTTGCGGCCTCGATTATCTGCTGGTTGGATGCATTTTTAGGAACCATTCCAGTGCGTATGAATACTTTTTCAATCTGTGAATCAACTGAGATATCTATTTCATCAACACCCCTTAACGGCACTTTAAATTCCCTTACAAGAATATTGGCAGCCATTGTGGAGATTTTCTGACCCACTCCCGGGAAATTTGCAAATCGTTTTATCACTAATTTGCAGTCAGGCTGAGCTAACTGCCAGATACCTGCTGCATCATTCTTATATTCTGAATGGATTCTACTGACAGCTTTGTGGAAATAATTGGCCATCTTTTCGTTAAACCTGTGCAAATGTTTCTCAGCAAAAACTGAATTGATATCATCAAGGTTTAGGGATAAAAAGTTTTCAAACTTCTGGCCTCCACATTCCTGTGATATAATATACGGGATATTCCATGCCCGTTCTGCAGTTATTTGTCTGTCCATTACACAGCCGAGAACAAAAAAATGGGGATGGTTTTCAATGTCATTTAAAAGGGCGTCAGA
>NZ_JBSREC010000086.1:0-39544 GCF_055145805.1 Methanomicrobium sp.
GAATATAACTTACCTGATTATTTCTACATTAACATGGAAAAAAACTATTTTTCAGAAATTCCTGATGATTTAAAAGATGAAATACTGATGAATATACCATTGGATGATGATCTTATTGATTAAGAATAATCAAATTTATTGATAACTAAAAATCAAAAAAAATTATTTGGCCTGGGTTTTGGCCCGGATCTTTTTGAGACGGACGATTTCGTCACGTTCCATCTCATCAAGCCTCATTTTAATGAAGTCACGTGCCTCACAGAGTTCAGGTATAACCTTAAACTCCAGAGCATTTACACGGCGTTTAGTGGATTCAATCTCATCTAAAAGACGCTTCATGGTGGTTTCAATCTCCGCTGCCTCAATTATCGCCTCAACAAGCTCCTCAAAACTTGTTGCAGTCTCATCAATTACGGCAGACGAACCTAAAACACCATATCCGCGTTCTGTTACAGTCTTTTTTACAGAAGAAGACTCGATATCAGGAACAACAACGCCCATGATATTTTTCTCCTTTAAAGTGATCTGCGGGTTTTCCTGAACAGCCATTGCAGCTGCCTTAACCCTGATTGAACCCTCAACCGTGTTTGCAACCGCAATCACGCCGGTTGCACGGTCATAGCCCTCGACAAGAGCACCACGGCTCTTTTTAGCGTCTTCGAGCACCTTGAAAAATTCAAGGATAAGTCCGTCGCGCTTCATCTTGAGGATGTTATAACCGCGTTCGGAGAGCTTAATCTTCTTTTTAAGATCAATTAATTCCGAACGTGTTGGTTTTACATCTTTAAGCGCCATCTTCCCAGATCACTCCTTCTTTCTGTAGTTCGGGTGATACTTCTTGATCAGATCGCGGTCGATACGTGTAAGCTGCTCTTCCGGAAGACTTGCTAAAAGCTCCCATCCAAGATCAAGTGAGTCTGCAATTGAGCGGTCCTCATCATGTCCCTGGCGGACGAACCTTGTCTCAAAGAGATCAGCAAATTCCAGGAATTTCTGATCACGCTCTGATAAAGCATCCTTTCCGACGATTGCTACAAGACCACGGAGATCTACACCTTCCGCATATCCTGCATACATCTGATCAGACACTTTCTTGTGATCGTCACGGGTCTTTCCTTCACCGATACCGAGGTTCATCAGACGTGAGAGTGATGGCATAACGTTAATCGGCGGGTAGATACCCTTTCTGTGAAGATCACGGTTGACAACAATCTGTCCTTCTGTGATGTATCCTGAAAGATCAGGAATCGGGTGAGTAATATCGTCACCGGGCATTGTCAGGATTGATAACTGGGTAACAGATCCCTTGTTGCCCTTGATGATACCTGCACGCTCATAGAGTGATGCAAGATCAGTATACATGTAACCCGGATATCCACGTCTTCCCGGCACTTCCTCACGGGCAGCACCAATCTGACGAAGAGCCTCACAGTAGTTTGTCATATCAGTCAGAATTACAAGCACATGGTATCCAAGCTCAAATGCAAGATACTCTGCGGTTGTAAGTGCAAGACGCGGTGTGATGATACGCTCTACAGCAGGGTCATCAGCTAAGTTCAAAAACACAACAGCGTGCTCTAAAGCACCTGTACGCTCGAAGTCAGCCATAAACTGGTTTTCTTCTTCCTTAGTGATACCCATTGCAGCGAATACGACAGCAAATTCCTCGGTTGAGCCGGGAACCTTTGCCTGACGTGCAATCTGAAGCGCAATCTCATTGTGAGGTAAACCTGCACCAGAGAAGATTGGAAGCTTCTGACCACGGACAAGTGTGTTTGTCGCATCTATTGTTGAGATACCGGTCTGGATAAACTCTGAAGGGGATGCACGTGCATACGGATTAATAGCAGCACCATTGATGTCAATCCTCTTCTCCGGAACGATGTCAGGTCCGCCGTCCTTTGGCTTTCCTGCACCGGACAGGATACGTCCGAGCATATCGTGACCGACAGGCATCTTGATGGTCTCGCCAGTAAAGCGGACACCGGCATCTTTACCGATACCTGCTGTTGACTCAAAGACCTGAACACAGACAAGATCGTCTGATGTATCAAGAACCTGACCACGTTTTACCCTGCCGTCTGACTGAACAATGTTTACAAGTTCATTGTATCCGACAGGCTCGGTCTTCTCGACAAAAACGAGAGGTCCCTGAATCTTGTTTATTGTGCGATATTCTTTCATCGGAATCAGGCCTCCTTAATCTTTGCGAATTCAGCATCCATATCCTTATAGAGCTTCTCCATCTCAGGCTTGTAGTCCTCGATGTATTTGATCTGTGCAAGCTCATTCTTGGATTTGACAGCAACAATCTCGGCAATTGATGAACCGCCTTTCTGAGCTGCATATGCAAGCTCGGCGTATTTTTTGATTGCCTTTAACATGTCAAACTGCTTCTCCATCGAACAGTAGGTGTCAACAGGGTCAAATGCATTCTGCTGTAAGAAGAACTCACGAAGCATACGTGCAACCTCAATTGTTACCTGCTCTTCTTCCGGAAGTGCATCTGAACCTACAAGCTGAACAATCTCCTGTAACTCGGACTCTTTCTGAAGAACTTCCATTGCCCATCCTCTCAGAGGATTGAACTCAGGTGAAACATTCTCATTGTAGTAATCCGCAAGAGTGTCAAGATAAAGCGAGTATGAATTTAACCAGTTGATCGCAGGGAAGTGACGGCGCTGTGAAAGCTTTGCGTCAAGTGCCCAGAAACACTTTACAATACGAAGTGTATTCTGCGTAACAGGCTCTGAGAAGTCACCACCGGGCGGGGAAACCGCACCGATAACAGTGATTGAACCCATGTTGCCGTTAAGTGCCTCAACACGTCCTGCACGCTCATAGAACTCTGAAAGACGTGCCGAGAGATATGCAGGGTAACCTTCCTCACCTGGCATCTCTTCAAGACGGGATGAAATCTCACGCATTGCCTCAGCCCAGCGTGATGTGGAGTCAGCCATCAGTGATACATCGTATCCCATATCACGGAAGTATTCCGCAATTGTGATTCCGGTGTAAACAGATGCCTCACGTGCCGCAACAGGCATGTTTGAGGTGTTTGCGATAAGAATCGTCCTCTCCATTAGAGGCTTTCCGGTCTTTGGGTCCTCGAGGAACGGGAATTCGGTTAGAACCTCGGTCATCTCGTTTCCACGCTCACCGCATCCGATGTAGACAACTATCTCTGCATCAGACCATTTTGCAAGAGCCTGCTGTGTAACTGTCTTTCCTGATCCGAAAGGACCGGGAATTGCAGCTGTACCGCCCTTTGCAATCGGGAAGAGACCGTCTAAGATACGCTGACCTGTGATCAGCGGAATGTCCGGATTCTTCTTCTCGGTGACAGGTCTCGGGACACGGACAGGCCACTTCTGCATCATGGTTACTTCTTCGCCGGAGTCAAGGACACAGACAACCTCATCAACTGTGAAGCTTCCTGCTTTTATCTCTTTTACCTTGCCGCCCTTGAAGTTTGGAGGAACCATAATTTTTGTGACAATGTTTGTCTCCTGAACCTCTCCGATAATTGCACCGGGGTAAGCCTCATCGCCCTTTTTAATGAGCGGTTTTAACTCCCACTTCTTCTCATGGTCAAGACCGGGTGCGTTAACACCACGTTCAATGAAATTGCCCATCTTTTCGACAAGCACCTCAAGAGGTCTCTGAATACCGTCATAGATACTTGTCAGAAGACCAGGTCCAAGCTCAACTGCCAGGGAGAGACCGGTGTTTTCAACCGGTTCACCTGGGCGGATACCATCGGTTGCCTCGTACACCTGAATAATGACGTTATCACCATCAATTTTGATAACCTCACCCATCAGCTGTTCATTACCAACCCTGACCACATCATACATATGTGCATCAAAATTAATTGCGGTAACGACCGGCCCGGAAATCCGCTTTAGAATTCCTTTTGATTTTCCTTTTACTTCCACAGATCAACACCCACTGATCTCTTAATTCTCTCTCTCATGGAAAGACCGCCCTCTTCGCCGCCAATGGCGATTACGGTCGGTTTTACAGACTCCGAAAGAGTGGTGCGAAGCCTGAAAGGCAGTTTCTGCATATCTTCTCCCTTGAGCACAACGATTCCTACCTCTTTGTCGCCAAGAACCCTGTTAACCTGCTCGAGAAGCGATTCATCGCTGTCTGCGGAGTAGGTCTTCTGAATTCCTGCAAGGCGGAACCCGAGTATGAACTCACTGTTTCCAATAACTGCTATCTCCATTACTCACACCACCATACAGGCCGCTATGCTCTCGGAAGGAAGATTTGATTCCTTTCCGCGTGCCACAGCACGAAGGTTTGAAACCTCATACTGCTTTAATTCAAGATACAGAAGAATCGGTGCGACTGACAACGGATAGAGCTTTGAAACCCTGTCCATCTCTGCCATCTTCGCTTTTATCAGACCGATTTCTATCTCCTGTGCTGACTTTCCTTCCTTTACAGCTTCAAAAACAACATCAAATGAATCCGAGTTCAGCTTCTTGCTGATTGCCTCAATCATCTCACCGATGTTATCTGTTCCTGCAAAGCGGACAAGCTCATCTGTTGTGAAACTTCCGCCCTCAATCATGAGTTCGCGAATGGAATCACTGTCAGATTCGCCTTTTACACGGAATACAGTCTCAAGGTTCTTTGTGTCTATGTCAAGTCTGACATATTTTAAGAAGGCATAGCCTCCTTTGACACCGCTTTTGGACTCTTTTATGAGAGTCGCGTAATATGCCTTGTAGAGTTCATTTTCCATGTGCGCAAACGAGCCGGATTCAAGAGCAGGAGCAGTCTCACGCTCAAACACATTGTAGAGCATGTGGCCTTTTAAGCCGTCTATTATCCTGTCTGTTGAATCTTCGGCAACAAGCTTGTCAAGGATGATTTTATCAAGACTCCCTGCCGGAATCAAAATCTCCTTGATCTTGCCGCCGGAAACTCCCTGCGTTTTGCCTCTGAGGATTGTAAGCACATTCTGGATATCCCACCTTAAAAGGTAACTTTTTGTAAAGCCCTTTAAGTGTCCGGGGACAAGTCCGATTATCTTCTGGTACTCTTTTGCAAGATTCCAGGAGAGTGCTATCTCCATCAGGTCAATTCCGGAAAAAGATGAGGCAAGCTCATCAATCTCTGTTTTATACCTTGTTTCCTCTATGAAACGTGTTATCTCCGGGAGCTCCATGTTAAGCATGCGCATATACTCCTCACGTGGAAGGAGAGCTGCCTTCCGGACACGCATACGTGTGCAGGCGTATATGTAGGGAGCAGGGCCTGTAGTATTCACTGCAGCCATATTTGCATCCCTCTACTTAAACAAAGCCTCTGATGCGTCTCTGAGTCCGGTTTCCCAGACTTCGGTAAGAGTGGAGCCGTAGCTGTAATCCAGCTGAAGCTGCCCGTCCTTACTCTCGGCAACGACGCCACCGGAGATATCTTTAGTTCCAGCCAGTGTAAATCCGGATAAAGTCTTAAGCTCGGATAGAGATGCTTCAACTGCTGCCTTATCTCTTGCATTGCAGTAGAATACACCTTCTCCAAGCTCTTTTGCCGCTGTCTTGCAGAGCTCTCTTACAGCTTTCTTGTGGAAATCCTCAGGCAGTTCGTCGATGGATTTGTTAATTGCGGAGCGGACCTCATCTAAAAGATCTTTTTCCACATTTAATACCTGACGCTTGACTGCAAGATTTGCCGCTGCAGTCTCCCTGATAACAATCTGGGCGGACTGGCGGTTTGATTCCTCTTCTGCTGCGGTTTTGATTGCAACAACCTTAGAGTTTGCCTCGGACAGAATCTTATCAGACTCTGCCTTTGCCTCTGCATTTATGGCTGCGGCTTCTTTTTGCGCTTTATCTCTTATTTCACCGACTACAGCATCCAATGCCATTGTCAAATCTACTCCTTAAATTCCCTTAATTTATGTAAAGAGGAGAAGAAGTGCGACTACAAGACCAAAGATAACGACTGTTTCAGGGATAACAGTAAAGAGAAGTGCAAGACCGAACATTTCCTTGTTCTCTGCTGTTGCTCCTACTGCTGCACCGCCGATACCAAGCTGTGCGAGACCTGTTCCCATACCTGCAAGACCTACTGCGAGACCTGCACCAATTGCCTTGAATCCTACTGCGGATGCTTCTGCGATTTCAATTGTCATAGTTTCAACTGCCATATTATTATTCCTCCGTAAATTTTCTTATAATTCCAAATGGTTCGTATTTTTTTCCTCCGCCCTGATAGAATTTGGTGAAGAACTCTACATAGTGCAAACGAATAGAGTGCAGTCCACCGCCTAAAAGACCAAGAGCGAGGTTTAAGATGTGTCCAATCAGGAATACAACGATTCCGACGACTATCATTACTATACTTAATATTTCGAAATTGGCCATTGCCGGTTCAATTATCATACCGATTGATATGAAGTTTGTAACCGCCGCAATTGCAACCGATGAAAGACCGACTGCTGCCAGACGCGTGTATGATAAGACGTGACTGATAATTGTCGGAAGTTCCATTAATTCAAGTGCGGATTCGCGGCCGATTCCGATTGTTCCGGCAACAATCATTAATGCCCCGATGAAAGCAAAGAGATTAAACCCTGCGATTATTGGTGCTGCTGTCAAATCCGGCATAAGCGGAATTGCAGCGATTGTCCAGATCAGAACCAGAATACCCCACATAACCACAATCCAGCCAAGCTGGGCAAAGATAACTTTACTGCGGTGTTTGCCGGGGTGTAACTGAACGTGAGCATTTCTCATGTGAATTGCCCTTCCAAGCGTGATATGCAATATTCCTATCCATGCCGTGACGATAAGCAGAATAATTGCTTCAGGACCATGACCCCCGCCATGTGCCGCTCCGATACTGAAGTGACGGCTCATGATTAACGGGTTCCACGGACACGCAAAACCAAGGAATTCACTATATAAGAAACCAAAAATGATGCTCATTATACTTGCGTTTCTTAAAACGTCTAAAAGCTGGTTTCCTGCAACACTGTCTTTGACAAGTTTACGCAGGCCAAAGCTTGCAATGAGCAGTATAAGACCATACGCGATATCTCCGAGTATAAAACCAAAGAATATCGGGAAGACTATTGCAACGAGCAATGTCGGGTCAAATTCTGTATACTGCGGCCTTGAATAGATATCCATCAAAGCCTCTGCGGGCTTTGAGAAATCAGGATTGTCATACTCAATAGGCACAATATCCTTATCATAGTCGATCTCTTCTTCGTTTACAAACACTTTGCCGCCTGTAACCTTTTCGAGATCTGCTTTCAGACTCTCTGCCTTATCAGACGGAATCCATCCCTCTGCGACAAATGTCTGTTCTGTTGTAGCAAATCTAAGCGGTACTTCCGCACGTTCCACATCAGCTGTGAGCAGCTCATCGCATGCCACAAGGAAAGATGCGTGCTTAGATTTCTGAGCAGTAATCTGCTCTGCAATCTTACCAGTCTCTGTTTCGAGACGGGTTTTCTCATGAGTGTACGACTCGATGCTGCTTTTTGCATCTCCGCTCTCTTTGGGAACGGCAACAGACTGAAATCCCGAATCCGCAAGGAAATTTTCGGCTTCTGTCTGATTGTCTTTAGACACAACGGCTACGAGAAGGTTTCCGGGCACGTCTGCAGTGAAATACTTTTCACATTCGACAGGCAGTATGACATCCTGCGGGATGTGTCCTGCAATTACGGAAAAACCATCGTATCCGGATAAAAGTGACAGATCGTCAGGAAATGATACAAAAGGCTCAAGCTCTGCAATCTTCTGTTCGCATTCACGAACTTTGGATTCGAGATTGTTCTTCTCGTTTACAAGACGTGAGGTCTCTTCCTCAATTATCGGGAGTTCATCCTCGATAGTCCTGCTTAAATAGCCTGAGCTCTGCATTGCCCCTTTTTCAACAGAATCGGCACTAAGGCCGATTATGTTTGAAATGGAACGAATCCTTAACAGATCTGTTGAAGTCTTTGAAGCACCTGCGATCGGTTTTCCGATCTTAAATCCTTCATATCCTTCTGCATCCTGTTCTACAAAGTCCTCTATATGGAAGACATTGTATCTGTACAACTCACGTACAATCGGTTCAAGCTGATCTTTTGACGCGGCGATGAGCAGTTTGCTCATCCTCTGGACTTTAAACATTTAGCTTCACCTTGAACTGTTCTACAAGCAGATTTACTGCTTTGTCAAGGTTTCCTGCTGCACTCTTATTAAGAGCCTCAGCACGCTGTTCGCCGTCCTTTACAACCTGTGCATACTTAATTTCTGCTTCAGATCGTGCGTCTGCGATACGCTTGTTCTTGTACTCTTCAGCATCTTTTTGTGCTTTCACAATAAGATTGCCAGCCTCAACTTCGGCGTTAGCTATAGTGCGCTTTTTTTCATCCAAAGCTGTACTGATCGTTTTCTTGTAATCTTCTTCTGAATCTTTGATGCTCTTGAGAACCTCAGTCTTCATCCAACCCTCCTCTCACGGCAATACCTTAAGTTATGTGAAAAGATGTCTATTAATGCTTCTCATTTTATGTCTGAGAAATTCAGGATCACATGGCTCCTGCAAACATTCAAACTCCTGTTTTTTCCAAAAATTGATGAATAACACTTTTTTATAAGGAATATCCCAATTTAAAACATTTAACAATAATAAAAAAAGGTCTGTTTTTTTTAAAAAATGCGATCCTGCCCTATAAGAGAATATTCAAAAACGCAATTTTCGTCCGCATCAATAAAAATACCTTGCTCACACGAAGAAAGTCTGATTCCCGAGAGCTCATCTGATACACATATCACATTCTGTTCAGGATGCGTCCCCCTTGAAATGTCACATCTCGGAACAATTTCAGGACCGGCTGATACCACCATCCCAAGTCTATTTGTGCCCGGATGACCTTTTGGAAGAACCAAAACAGGTTGATGGTAGGTTTTTATAAGCTCTAAAAGCATTCCCGCGTGCCTTATCTCCCCGCCTTCAGGTGCCGATATGGCAATCATATCCCCTTTCCTGACAGTCTGGCAGAGCTCTTTGTCTTTTGTCTCAATAAAAAGAGTGAATTTTTCCTGTGCAATTCCGATAAGCAAAAATGAGTTTTTTCCCCGGATTAAAAGATAATCCTTACCAACGGGGATTTTCATATAACAGTCACATTTTCAGACTGACACGACGGGCACATCGGATGTCTTCCGACAGCTTCAAAAGTTGTGCCACAGTCATTACATCTGTATTTTTTTCCTTTGAGACGCTCTTCAAGCTCAACGTCCATCGGACCTACTCCTGAACACATATGAATATAACCTATATCAAAAGATGTGCATCATTGCATATTATTGTTTTGAAAAAATCGGTTTGAACCGGCAGAAAACAAAATTTTATGCTCTTTTTTCCATTTTAAATAGATCAGACAAAAAAGAGACTTTAGCTGAGGACATTGACTGTGTCAATCTGATACGGGGCTCTTCTGGACAGTATAAATACACTGGATGACGGCGCCTTCATCTCCATTGAAAACTTTTCTCCTTCGAGAAGCTCCTCTGCTGAATCCAGATGGATTAATACTGTAAATATCTCACCCGGTTCCAGAAAAGTGTCACCTGTGGAGGTGGAGGGCTTAATATCAATAATTCCCCAGTGACCCTCATCTATTGTTGTGTCATAAAGAGGATCATTTGGTTCATAGATGCTGACAACATCACTTGTACTCCATACCACCACCATCTGATTAAAGTCAATTATACTTCCGCCGGGAGAAAGATCCAGGGAAAACCGAACGGAGTCTATTCCGGAAACTCCTTTTAATCCATATACATTCCCGATAAGTTCAGGTGTCGAACCTGTTGCAGTTACTGATTTATGTAAAACCTGCTCTGTCTTTTGTGTCGTAAAAAAACCCGCACCAAGTATTGCAAAAGAGAAGACCGAAGCTACCACTACAAATGCAATCAGAACAATTGCCGCCTCAAGACCGGTAAATCCTTCAGAATTGTTCTTCAAAACAGGGTTCCCCACAGATGATATTATTTAATCTAAATAGATTGTTATTTTACTATAAATAAGACAGTGTATATAGACATTTTTGTAGAGTTCTGTTAATAAGGAAAAAATATTTCAAAAACATTTATGAAACTAATGTTTCATGCAAAATAAGTGATCAAATCATAAATCTTCAAACTTTTTGATGATTGATCAAATTTTGGTTATCACGGGGAAATTACAAGTCTGCTTTAATATTAAAAAAGCAAAAAAAATAAGCAAAAATAATCCGCAAATTCTTTTCTTATTTCACTTATATCGCGACATTGAATATTACAAGGCCTATTATGAGCATTAACGCGACATGCTTTACACCCGCCTTAATAGATCCCTCTCCCATCTGTCCTGCAATAAGGCCTGAGAATAAAGCCTGAATCAGACATGTATGATAGAGAAGACGGCGGAATACATCCACAGGCATCTGCCCGGCCTGCGAAAATGCAGCTCCCCCTCCGAGATCACTGCCTGTCCCGGTTGTGGCCATGCTCTCAAGGATTGACAAAAAGTTTACATCCAGAACCGCAACCACGAATATGAAAACCATGTATGCAAGGTAAATTATCACCGTATAGATGAACATCTCCCCGGATCTCTCCCGTTTTAGGATCTGGTTCATTCTTGCGTCACTGGATGCAATGCTGATCACCTCACCGATATCCCCGCTCATCTCACTCGCCTTTGTAATAAGAGTAACAGTACGTGCAATAGCCGCTGTATTTATTCTCTTTTCAAAACGAACGAGGGCATCCGAAACACTTGCACCCCAGTCGATATCTCTTTTAATCCTTCTTATCTCATATGATATGACACCGAGATTTGCACGAACCAAAAGACCGATTGCGCCTGCAAGCGTCATTCCGACCCTGTTTATACCACTTAGGCGATCAAGGAAATCAGGCGTTCCCGCCTCTATATCACGGGCCTTCTTCCTCCAGAGTTCAATGAATATACCATATGGAATTATTACAATAAGGGCTGCAATAACAACATGATCGTCAATTACTGCATATGTTATTTCAGGGTCTACATAAGACGGAGTGTAAATGTATACCAGTATCAGATAGATGGCGGCAAGGGGGACTGATAAAATCAGGGAACGATTTGCATCATTTATAAACCATTCAAGAGGATTTTTCAAAAACTCCTTAAAAGACCTTCTTCTGTCATAAGTGTCAAGTATTGCGAAGTTCTCCACATCACCGCTACTTTTTTTAACAGTTACATCCGCAAACTGGTTTAATTCGGTAACCCTCACAAGTCTCTCAATTTCTTCGTCTTTTATGGAGATCAAATCAATAAAGAGCATGAAGATTATTGCACCAATTGGCAGCAGGACATATGTAACAGCTGTCAGCTCAACTACAGCAGACTTACCCACCATGCCCATCACAACCATGATGATGATTAAAAACAGCGGTCCTGCAACAAAGAGGGTCACATAACTCTCTGCAACAAGTTCAAGGACTGATAAAAACTGCTTCTGCTCAAACCGCGCTTCCTCCTGGTAGAGACGGACACGCCCCTCAAGATATGCGGATATGTTCCCGCCGCTGCCTATTACAGATAAAAGATCCTCTAAAAAATCCTTGAATTTTTCAGAAGGAGTAGTGTAACTCAGGTTTCTTAAGGCTGATACAAGATCAAATCCGAAGTAATCAGCATCCCTTACAACCTGCCGGAACTCAAGTGCGACCTCACCGTAAATATCAGCGTTATCCGATATTGAGTGGAATATTTCCATTAACTCCGCACCACCCCTTCTCATTGCATACATATATGAGACCACATTATGAAGTGAGAGGTTTATCTTGGTTCCACGTGCGGACTTCTTCATTCCCGGATACTTAAGGGCAATTGTATACGAGAAAACAGTGCCTAAAAGGAAAAATAAAGCAAAAGAGATCAATCCAAGTATTGTCCTTGTAAGTACGGACGTATCGTATACTGGAAACGGAATGTTAAAGACATTATAGATCTGAATCGAGAACTGCGGCAGGAAAAGCAGGGATGATGCCAGATATGCTATGACTCCCAGGAAAAATCCCATAATAACAGAGAGCAACAGCGTAAAATAGACGTACTTGTAGGTAGTCATTCCCATTCTGGACGATATCAGATCTGAACTGAGTTCCATATAGCCATTGGGATTTTTACGAAGTCTCCATTTAACATACCTGTCGATTATCATGAAAAGACCTGTTTTAGATCATCTATTTTTGACATTACCTTGTCAGGATTGATGGAATATGTCTGTATAATTCTCGTGACACTGACATAATCACGAATATTCTGCTTATGCAGTGCATCAAGAATATCAAGGCGGCGCTGCACCTCAATACCCATCTCCTCGGCACTCCAGCCTCTTTTTTCCATTATACTTCTGTATACATCGGATCTGCCGCTGTAAGCATGGACCTCGGATATCGGGTCATACTCGAATACATTGTTTACCCTGAGATTTCCTGTTCCCGGATCAATTCCTGCAATCTCAACAATCTCCATCGAGCGGCGAACCCTCTCCTGTCCGCGATATACGAGGGCCTGGACACTTAAGATATCAAGTGCCTGCACCATGTTCCTCGGGACATTTAACGGCGCATTCTCAAGACGGTGAATTGCGGCATCGACATTGTTTGCGTGGAGAGTTGAGAATGTGGTATGCCCGGTGTTCATCGCCTGGAAGAGAGTCTGGGCCTCAGCACCCCTTACTTCTCCCACAATGATGTATTCCGGCCTCTGTCTCATCGCCGCCTTTAGAAGATCAAACATATCAATCTTTGAGCTGGTTGACTCAACAACAGACTCCCTTGTAACGCTTGCGATCCAGTTGTCGTGGAAAAGTGTAATCTCCCTTGTATCTTCAATGCTTACGACCTTGGCAAGCGGGGGAACAAACAGTGAAACAGCATTTAATGAGGATGTCTTGCCACTTGCGGTTCCTCCGACAAATAAAAGACTCTTGTTGTTCTCAATTGCAAGCCAGAAGAATACGAGCTGTTCCGCACTGAAGGTGCCGTACTCCATAAGTTCAACAGGTGTGAAGGGCTCCTCCCTGAATTTTCTTATTGTAAAGGATGTCCCCCTGCTTGTAACCTCTTTACCAAGTGTTAACTGAAGACGGGAACCGTCAGGAAGGGTTGCGTCAAGCATTGGCTGCGATATTGAAATGTGTTTTCCTGATCTCTGTGCAAGAGATATTGCAAGAGAATATAAAACATCCTCTGTAAAGGAGACATTTGTCTTGATATTGCGGTAATTTCTGTGATATAAAAATACAGGTATTTCAGAGCCGTCGCAGGATATATCCTCAAGATACGGGTCATTCATCAGGGGATCAAGCTTTGACCAGCCGAGGAAATTTCTCATCAGGTAATACTGAATCTTAAAAAGAGAGGATTCTTCAGGTTTTATCTTATATTCCTTTATGAGATCTGCCATTTTCTGGAGGATGATATATGATTTATCATGCTTTATCTCCTCATCAGTGAGAATTAAAACATCCCTCATATCCTCAAAGAGCCTTTCTAAAAGTTCATACTCAAATTCAGAGAGATGAGGCTCAAAAAGCATATATTCGTTGAGATGTGTGTCATCGTCATTGACTATGAGAACCTTTGATCTGCCCTTTAAAACCCAGTATTCATCTACAGGAGAGTAGCCTTCCGGAACCTGCGGTTCAACAAGAGGACCGTGTTTTTCAAAGTCATAAACCTCGACATGATTGATTACTTTTTTAAGAAATCCAAAAAGAGACTTCTTTTCAGAGGATCTTACCAGTAAACCCGAGTCCGTCTTTTTTATGCCGCTGAGTTCATTTTCGGTGACTACTGCAATTTCATCTGGTTTATCCAAAATTTCGTCAGCAGACAGCGAAGGACTTTCTTCAGGGATTAAATCACTCTGTTCGGGTTTATTTAGAAGCTCTTTATCTTCGACTTCAGAGACAAGTGACTCAACACTCTGCAATTCTTCTTTATCATCCGGATCAGTTTTGCCCCTAATTCTGTCCAGAATAGAAAGTGGCATATCATCAGACCCTGTGGCACCGGATAATAATGATGATGAAGCCTCATCATTTTTCTCCCCCTCCTGACCTGAAATTTCAGGTTTTTCCTCAGGTTTTTCCTCAGGTTTTTCCTCAGGTTTTTCCTCAGGTTTTTCCTCAGGTTTTTCCTCAGGTTTTTCCTCAGGTTTTTCCTCAGGGGTTTCCTCAGGGGTTTCCTCAGGGGTATCCTTCTCTGAAGACTTATCATCCGGAATGGCTTTTTTTATTGTACCTTCGGGAAAAAGTGCCGCATTTGAAGTAAACTTATCAGGCAGACCGTCTGCCCCACCCTGTGATAATGTCTCTTTTTTTTCAGCCGACAAATTTAGAAGCTCGTCCAAATCAATCTCATCAGAGCCTTTTTTGTCTCCTGATTTTTTTCCCCTGCTAAAAAAATCCATAAAATTATACCACCAGAATATTTCCTGTCGCCTTTTTATTATATTATCTATTAAAAGGCAGTTATAATCTAATATAATATACCAGAGGCATAATTATCTTTTGGAAAAAAACCGGATATAACTTTATAAAATCAAAAGTACCGGAATCTTTACAAACAAGAAATCCTAATATTGTTTTATTTATGCAGGATGATATTAAAAAAAGAGTTCCGACCGGGATAACCTCTCTGGATCCTGTCCTGGACGGTGGTGTCCCCCCCGGTTCTGTCATTCTTCTTGCAGGCGAACAGGGAGCAGGAAACAGGGAGTTTGTCTACTCATCAATAATATTTATGTCAAAATTAAAGGAAAAAGGAGAGGCAAAGCAGGATATCATACTTCCGGAGGAGATAGCTTACACAACATTCACCCGTCTGTCATCATCCATAACAAATGAGATGAAACTCTCTTTTAAAAATGACATAGTATCCGGAATCGAGGATAAATTTAATTTCATCGATCTCTCAGAGATGTACTTTGACTCAAGTGTTGTTCCGACAGGATGGTACAGCAAAACCTCTGTTATCGAGCGTTTTCAGAAGAAATCCGAATCCGGGAGTATGGTTGCAAAACTTGCCGAAGAACTCGGAAAGCTTCCGAAAAACAGCCTTATTGTAATTGATTCCTTAACTGATATCGCAACAGAGAGTACAGGTGTCACAGAATGGAAAGAGATGATAGGCTTTTTAAGAGGCCTTCAGAGAGTTTCAAAAACATGGGGCTCAACCATTTACATACTTCTTTCAGAAGGAATTCTCTCAGATTCGCGTCTGGTGGAGATTGCGGACTGCTGTGATGCGATGGTGTCATTTCACTGGGAAGAGAGTTCAGGAAGAAAAAGACAGAGAATAGTATACTTTGAAAAATTCAACGGTGTTATGCCTCACCTTGAAGAGAATGATCTTGTAAAGTTCGCCGCAAGAATTACTCCCGAATCCGGATTTGAAGTCAGTAATATCAGGGTTGTAATATGATAAAGGAAAGAATACTGCTGGGAATAGCCGGCCTTGATGAGATGATGGGGGGCGGGCTGATAAAAAACAGCATATGCGCAATAATAGGAACATACGGTACAGGAAAGACAACCTTTGCAATCCAGTTTCTCTTCCAGGGTCTTGAAAACGGCGAAAAAGGCATATACATAAGTCTCGAGGAGAGCGAGGAGAGCATATATGAAAAGATATCTGACAGGGGATGGGATGTTGATACCTATAAGGACAAGTCCCTTTTTGTAATAAAGCTTGATCCGACAGATTTCAATCTCTCAATAAACAGCATCAAAAACGAACTCCCTGATCTTATCAGCAGCGTGGGAGCATCAAGAGTGGTAATTGACCCGATATCCCTTTTTGAGGGTCTTTTTGATGATAATTCAACCAGAAGGCGTGAGATGTTCCGCTTTACAGAGATGATGTCAAACTTAAACTGTACAACAGTTCTGACATCCGAGACCGAGCATAACGATGATTATACAAGCCGTTACGGACTTGTGGAATATCTTTCAGACGCTGTTGTTATTCTCAAATATATCCGTCCTTCTGATCTCTCTGAAGTTCATACCGCAGTTGAGGTTGTAAAGATGAGGCGTTCAAATCATTCAAGAGAGATTAAGCCTTACGAAATCCAGGAGGACCGTGTAAACGTGTACTCCGAGGCAAGTGTATTTTAAAATTCAAAAAAGTATCTCTGTAAAAAGAGACGAGATAAAAAAAAATTATTAAAAAATCTTTTACCATGAAAATCAGATCTGACTTTCATGAACATTTTTTCAGATATTAATTCCTGCCAGATTTAAGACGATCAGCAAAAGTGCTCCGGGGAGTCCTCCAAGTGCACACACGAGAACAGCACCCCATGTCACGTGAAATGAACCCATCCCTAAAAGGCCCATCTGGGAGACAATAATCAGTGCGACAAGTCCCAGAACAGAATTTACAATAAGCGTCGTTATGTTCTTTAGGAAATACCAGAGTAAAAAGACAATACCTCCGGCGATTATGATCGTAATTATGGTATCCAACATAGCTGTATATTAAATAAAACCGGCAATTTCATTAATCTTTCTTAAGACAGCATAATGCCCTGAAAAATAGTTTTTTTGTATTTTAGATTATCTGCCGACAACGGAAAGATCTGAGAATCGAAGAGAAGGCATAACCATTGTGCCCATCACCCTCGACTCCACGGACATGCCGTCGATATCCCCAAGCATCTCAAATATGTTCCCGGAGAGCATTGCAGATTTAATCGGTCTCTGCTTCTCCCCGTTCTCCATCCATGCCGCATTTGAAAGCTCAACTGAAAAGTCGCCTGTGACACCGTTTGCAGTGTGTGCACCGACAACAGTATGTGCATAAACAGCCTTTTCATCGAAGATATCCTCTCTTTTTCCGTCGAGGTATATATTGTGTGTTCCAATCGCAGGAGCACCGCCTGCACCTGCACGGACAGCACTTCCTGTCGAACTCTCACCATAGCGGTATGCAGTCTTTAGATCATAGGAGAAGGATTTTACAACACCGGACTCAATAAAATCAATTCTTTTGGTCAGCACACCCTCGGAATCGCGAAGTGTTGATCCCATTCCGTTGAAAGGATCGTCATAGAGTGAGAGATTTTTATCCATACACTCCTGCCCGAGTTTTCCGTCGAAATACGATCTCTTTGCATTTACATTCTTTCCGGAAAGTGAGGGGATTAAAACCGCACTTATCAGCTGACATACTGCAAGAGATGATAAAATAACATCGTGTCTGCCGGTTTTTATCTCATCACCGTCCTTTGAAAATACGGCAAGCGATGCAGCTTCACGTCCTGTCTTTTCCGGGTCAATTTTGCTGAAATGTGAAGACGAATCAAACTCATATCCTGTTGATGTCCCGGATATTGTCTCCATTGAAATACCGGCTCCGGTTTTTTCAAGAGAGTAAAAGACACCGTTTGAATTTGCAATCGTTGTTTTTCCCTGCGATAAGGATGCAGAACCTCCGACTATATCTGCATCAATTCCGGATGCACCATCAAGCATCTTCGAAATCAGACAGGTTGCAGACGAGATGTCGCATGACATATTTTTGTCAAACACATCCAGTTTTATATCGGGGATTTTTGAAGGTGAGGGAAGACCTTTCCAGTCAAGAGGCGTTGAAAGCTTTGCACTCGAAACTGCTGATTCAAGACACTTCTCCCAGCACTTTGGATCATTTGTGGATGAACAGCCTATCCTGCCGTCCTTAATCACACGGATTCCGATTCCCCATGACTCCGAACCTCCGGCCTCTCCGATTAACTTTCCTTTCAGTTCAAGACCAATGCCTTTACCGGAGGAAAAAAAGACCTCAGTCTCATCGGCCATTCGGGCGCCTTTTCTCAGAATATCATCTGTTATTGAATCACTGTCCATAATATTCACCCCTGTCCTCCCACTACAGCCTTTTTCAGAAGAATATGCGGCGATCCGTCTGTTACAGGAACACTCTGCCCGCTCTTTCCGCAGTATCCGGGATTCATTATCCTGTCATCGGCACACAGGACAATATTATGAAGCGTCTTTAGGATATCGCCTGTTAAGGATACATCCCTGACCATACCTGCAAGTTCCCCGTTTTCTATAACATAGCCGTATTCCGCGTTGAACTGAAATACTCCCCTTCCCGGATCAACCTGTCCTCCGCGTGAGCCCTTAAGGAGGATACCGTTTCTGCACTCCGCAATTATCTCGTCGTATGAGGAATCACCGTTTTCAATGAAGGTGTTGCTCATCCGGACCAGCGGAACATCACCTGACTGTCCTCTTGCATGGCCTGCATCGCCGTCACCCACAGCTGCAAGAGTCTGGCGGTTGTGTAAAAACGCGTTTAAGACGCCGTTTTTTATAATATCTGTTCTGACAGGTAAGATACCCTCAGAGTCAACAGGCATAAACCCGAACTCGTGAAGTGTCGGATCGTCAACGACATTTATGATATCATTCCCAATCTTCTGACCGGTCATTCCCTTTAAAACCGAGATACCCTCTTTTACAAGGTCACCCTCGGAGGCATGACCGACAGCCTCATGTGCAAAGACTCCGGCAAGCTCCTGGTCCAAAACGGCATCCATGATGCCTCCTTTTGCAGGACTGGCACCGAGAAGTTTTACAGCCCTTTCTGCCGCCTCAAGACCTTTTGCCTCCTTGTGCCTGAGATTCAAACCGAGAATATTATGCTCACTCTCACGGCCTGCCTGCATAACATCGCCTTTCTTTGCAACTGCTGATACAGAGTATCCCGACCTGCATATATCGTATGTGTACTCGTGACCTGAGGAGTCTGTGAAGTTTACAGTCCCGATTCCTTCGGTATAGTTTGCACGGGTGTTTATTATCCCGTCAATCTTTGCCGCCTTCTCAATTCCCATAAGGAGTTCGCATTTCTCTTCGAGGCTTACATCCGCCGGATCTTCCTTAAGTTTCGGCATCGGCAGAATGCCTGATCTGGCGTCACCTAAAACAACCTCTTCTTCGGTTGCCGAGGCATATCTCATTCCGATTGCGATATATTCATCAATCTCTTTTTGGGACTTTGTTCCAAAATTTTCGATTGTTACAAGACCCCATCCGCGTCTTCCCAGAACACGCATTATTGCCGTATCCGAAAAGCTGTTCGTTGCAGACTCCACAACACCGTTATCTATCTCAATTCCTGTGGAAACGCCTTTAACATGTCTGATGTCATAATAACCGGGTTCTTCCATAATCCTCTCAGTTCTCCTTTTAAAAATAAAAAAAAGCAGGATATAATCCTGCCATAATGTGAAAACAGAATCTAATCTGCCACGTTTTACTTAAATTTGATAGGTTTTTCAGACACCGGGTGTCTTCTTTACCGGTGCTGAAATCTTTTCCATAAACTCTGCAGGGGTAATCTTTGCAAGATTCCTTATCTTTTCCATGAAGTCATCCTTCTTTTCAGGAACAAGTGCAATCTCTAAGACCTCTTCAATTGTAGATACAGGAATAATCTCAACCATATCCTTATATCGGTCTTCAATTAAGACATCATCCAGATTTGACTTTGGAATTATGATAGTCTTTATTCCTGCCCTGGCAGCCGCCTCAATCTTGTATGTGACACCACCAATCGGGAGGACATTGCCCCTGACAGAAAGAGAGCCTGTCATTGCAACATCCTGACGGACAGGTATTCCCTCAATTGCACTTATGACAGCAGTTGTAACGCTTATTGATGCGGAATCACCTTCAACCCCTGAGTATGTGCCGATGAACTGAATATGAACATCCATATTCCGGATGTCGCGGCCTGTGAACTTTTTGACAATTGCACTTATGTTTGTGATTGACTCTTTTGCAATCTCCTTTAACAGACCGGTTGCGATGATTGTTCCGGTTGCACCCTGCGTGGGAGTTGCCTCGGCCATAATCGGAAGAACCTGTCCTGATTCCGAACCTACAACTGCAAGCCCGTTTACACGGCCGACCTGACTGCCTTTTACAACAGTCAGTTCATAATCACGGCTTCTCTTTGTGTACTCCTCTGACATCTGATCCTCAACAGAGCGTGCTATTGACTTTGCCTTTAGGACATGCTCTGTTGTTGTGACAGCAGATCCGTCCTGGCGTGCCATGTCACCTGCAACACGTATAAGACCGCCCATATCACGAAGTTTCAGCGTAATATGGCCTTTCCTGTTGCTTCTGCGTCTTGCCTCGCGCATAATCTCCTCTATTGCACCCTTGTCAAACGGAGGAATCTTTTCGTCGTTTTTGATCTCCTGTGCAACAAAGCGGATGAACTTCTTCTGGTTCTCCTCGGTATCAGGCATTGTATCCTGCATATATACCTCGTATCCGTATCCCCTGATACGTGAACGGAGTGCAGGGTGCATACCCTGCATTGCATCAAGGTTTCCTGCGGCAATCATTACAAACCTGCACGGGACAGGCTCGGTCTTGACCATTGCACCGCTTGAACGCTCGCTCTGGCCGGTAATGGAGAATTCTCCCTCCTGAAGGGCTGTCAGAAGATTCTGCTGAGAGTGCGGAGTTAAGGTGTTTATCTCATCAATGAAGAGAACGCCCTTGTTCGCCTTATGAATCGCACCTGCCTCAACACGGTCATGTGCAGGTGTTTCAAGACCTCCTGACTGGAACGGATCATGCCTTACATCGCCCAGGAGGGCTCCGGCATGTGAACCTGTACCGTCAAGATAAGGTGCCAGGGAGTCCTTCTCGTTTGAGACCAGAAGCTTTGGAACCATCGCCTCCTCTTTTGGTCTTGAGTACTGAAGCGCCATGAATATGAATGCCGCTCCGATAATACCCATCAAAAGCTGGCCTGTTATTATGGCATAGCCCATTATACCGAATATCAGAACCATTATCAGCGTGTTTCTGGTCTGTGCACGCTTTTTTGCCTCTGCCTTGTGCGCAGATACTATCTCCTTTCCGCGTCCGGCGTTGACAGTCCTGATAACAGGAGTATTTGAATCATCAGAGTTGGGGTATACAAGTATATCCTGAAGATCCTCTTTTGGCAGAAGCTCTGCCATTGCCTTTGCAAGCATTGATTTGCCTGTTCCGGGCGTCCCTATCATCATCACATGACGGCGCTGGATTGCTGCCTTCTTTATGACCTCAACAGCATGCTCCTGTCCCACAACCTGATCAATAAGCCTTGGGGGGACTTCAATCTCAGACGAGTTCTCTAAATTATCAAGTTCTATTTCTTCAAGTTTGAGAAGCGGTTTTTTATTATTCTCCTCTCCCTCTACAGTAACAACAGGGCTTTCTGTTGCGCGTGATATTGCCTCCGGTGTAACTTCGATTCCATCAAGGGGACTTCCATCCGTATTTATTTCGCCAGTATCCACTGCCTTACCGGAAAAATCCTCTTTTTCAGCCTCTTTTTGATTTATATCCAAATATTTATCGTTATTTTTCATTAACCGATGTACCTCTCAAAAACGATAGTGCTTAATTGATTCATTCGTGATAGTTTAAGTACTTTCTAGAACAGGTAATAAACATGAAGATCGTCTGCAACGAAAAATCACAGGTTTTAGCCTCCAAAACGGCCTTCATTTCCGGCCTTGAGCTGCTCCCGACAGAGTTTAAAAAATTCCCTGACGGGGAACTTTATGTAAAAACGGGAAAGACAGACGATGAGACTGTTATCATTGCAAGCTTAACAGACAGCGACTCGATTATACAGACCCTTCTCTTAACAGATGCCTGCGAGGGATCCGAAATAACTCTTGTAATTCCTTATATGGGATATGCAAGACAGGATAAGAAGTTTAACGATGGCGAGCCTGTGAGCGCAAGGGCTGTTGCAAGAACAATCTCAAATGATGTCAGCAAAGTGTACACAGTAAATATCCATGAAGAGGCCGTCCTTCCCTTCTTTAAAGCACCGACAGAGGATCTCACACTTGCACCATACATAGGTGAATACATAAAAACACTAGGACTTCCCGACCCGCTTATTCTTGCACCCGATTCCGGTGCGGCAGACTTTGCCGGAGATGTTGCAAAAGAGACAAACTTTGACTGCGACTATCTCCAAAAGACCCGTCTTTCCGGAACCGAGGTCTCAATGCAGCCAAAAGAGCTTGATGCATCAGGCAGATCTGTTGTTATTGTAGACGATATCATCTCAACAGGGGGCACACTTGCAACCGCAACAGGGATGCTTAAAAGTCAGGGGGCACTGAGTGTTCATGCCGCATGTGTTCATGGCATATTTGCCAGCGGCGGTTTTGCAAGACTTTCTGCCGGCGGAGTGGAGTCAATAGTCTCAAGCGACACTATTGAGTCGGCATCAAGCAGAATATCAGCTGCAGAATGCATAAAAAATACACTAATAAAATAATATAAAATAAATTATGCCTGTTAAAATACTGGATTCATCTTTCTTTTTTCTGGATGTACCTCTTGAAGGTGAGTTTGCGATCCCTTCCGCAGTTGAGGATGAACTAAAGGACTTAATGGCGAAATCAAAACTTGAAACATTAAAGGCAAAAGGACTTTTTGTATCAGAACCTTCCCCGGCTTCACGAAAAACAGCATTAAAAGCGGCGGAAGACTCAGGCGACATTACAGTCATATCAGCAACTGATATAGATGTTGTTGCACTCGCACTTGAACTTGCAGGCGAGGTTGTAACAGACGACTTTGCACTCTCAAACACTGCCCAGACTCTCGGAATAAAGGTAATTCCTCTTAAACAGAGGGCTGCCAGGAAAAGAAAATGGAAATACCGCTGCACAGGGTGTCAGAAATACCACGGGTCACCGGGAATCTGCGACGTGTGCGGTGCAGAGATCAAAAGAGTGTTTAAGTGAGAAGATAAATATCCTAAATTATGTCATCCCTTGATGATCTCATTGGAAGAGCAAAGATGCTCCACTCTGAAGGGAGAAGTTCAAGTCAGATTGCTGACGAGATGAGTCTTTCCATCGATACGATAACATGGCTCTTAACCCGGCAGAAAGGAGAACAGGCCGTACCAAAGGATATACTAATAGACTGGTCTGCGATAAGCGGTCATGCCGACATGCTGCGTGATACATCGGTAATGCTCCTTAAAAGATTTATTCACGCAACTGAGGAGAGCAAACCTGATGAATTTTCGGAGAATTTCCCTGATATAATAATCGGAATATCACACTCGGGAATACCGCTTGCAACCATGATGGCAGGAGAGGCAGACTGCCTCTTTACAATGTTTCACCCCAAAAAGCATGCTGCGGGAGATAAGCCGACAGGGTCTTTAAACAGCAGTTTTGCAGACGTTTCCGGAAGGAAATGCCTGATTGTTGATGACGTCATCACAAGCGGAAACACAATCAAAGAGGCTGTTGATGTTGTAAAAAAGCATGGCGGAATCCCGGTTGCGATATGCATTCTCTTTGACAAACTGGGTATTAAGGAAGTAGACGGAGTTCCGGTCTATTCACTTGTAAGGGTAAACAGAATCGACTAAAAAAAGGAGGACAGATATGGCAGTAATAGATGTGGTAGTATTTGAGATGAACAGGACTTACTATGCACTTGACATCAATCTTGTACGTGAAATAGTTGAGATTATGGAGATCACCCCAATCCCGAAGATGCCCCCTCACATCGCAGGTATGATAAACCTCAGAGGTGAGATTACAAAAATAATAAACTTAAACATTCTTCTTGAGATCCCTGACAGTGACGGTGAGGAGAGCAGAAAAATAATTGTTCTGACTTCTGAAGAATCAGGTGACCCGAAACAGGGGATTATTGTCGATAATGTAAGAAGCGTAATCCAGATCGATGAGGACAAGATTGATCAGATGGACAACGCCATCAAAAAAGAGGCATACATAAAAGGCATAATCAAGGAAAAATCCGAAGCAGGAAAGGATGAGACCAGACTTATCATCTGGCTGGATCTTGCAAAGATTCTTGAAGAATTAAATACGGAATAAACAGATTAATAAATCCAGGGACAGAGGTTACATAAAAAAACCTGAAATACAATTTTTTTAAATTCAGTCCTAAAACAACTGTAAGATAAGAGAACGGATTTATCTAACCGCTCAATTTTTTTTCAGGAATAATTTCCCGGCCAATGATCAACAGGTTAATTATTTTTTTTGGAATCCTGCGACCTAATAGAAAGTCATATATAGAATTACAAAACCACATTTATGGAGTATCTAATACAGGAGCATCTGAATATGTTAGCAGGACAGCCAATAGTAATCTTACGTGATAATGTTGAAGTAACAAGCGGAATGGAGGCACAGCACTCAAATATTATGGCATGCAAGGCCATTGCAGAAGCTGTAAGAACAACTTTGGGCCCGCGTGGTATGGACAAAATGCTTGTATCACCATCCGGTGATGTGGTCATTACAAACGACGGAGCAACAATTCTCCATGAACTTTCTGTGGAACATCCTGCAGCAAAAATGGTAGTAGCAGTCGCAGAGACACAGGATAACGAGGTAGGAGACGGGACAACAACCGCAACAATACTCATCGGAGCACTTATGGAAGAGGCAGAAGCCCTTCTCAGAAAAGGAATTCACCCTACAATCATTGCAAAGGGATACAATCTCGCAATGATAAAAGCAATCGAAATACTCAATGAGAATGCATTTGAAGCAGGCCCTGAGGATAAGGATCTTTTATTGAAGGTCGCAGGAACAGCTGTAACCGGAAAGTCAATTGAGTCAATGAAAGAGAACATCACAGGTATTGTTGTTGATGCAGTTCTCGAAGTTGCCCAGAAGGATGACATAAACGCAATAAAAGTTGACGAGGATGATGTCAGGATTAAGACAATCGTCGGCGACAGTCTCGATGAGGCAGAACTTATTACAGGCTTTTTAATTGACAAAACACGCTGTGACACAGGCATGCCAAAGAAGGTTGAGAATGCAGTAGTTGCACTCATCGCACAGCCTCTGGAAGTAAAAAAGACAGAGACAAAATCAAAGATTAAGATCACATCCGCAGAGCAGGTTGAGGCATTCTCCGAACAGGAGAAAGAGAACTTAAAGGCACTTGCAGATAAGATTGTCGCATCCGGCGCAAACGTTGTCCTCTGCCAGAAAGGCATTGCAGACGCAGTCCAGTACTTCCTTTCACATGCAAATATTCTTGCAATACAGGATGTCCCGGAAAAAGACATGAAGGCATTTGCACGTGCACTTGGCGGAACTATCATAAACTCCGTAAATGACCTGGATAAATCCGTATTCGGAAAAGCAAAGCTCGTTGAAGAGATGAAGGATATAAAGGTCACAACATTTACAGGATGCAAAAACGGCAAGACTGTTACAATCCTTATCAAAGGCTCAAACCAGATATTCGTTGACGAACTTGAACGTGCAGTCTATGATTCAGTCCGTGTTGTAATGGATGCACTTGAGGACAGAAAATTTGTTGTTGGTGCAGGAGCAATCGACACAGAATTAAACCTTAAACTCTCCGAATATGCACCAACAGTCGGCGGAAGAATTCAGCTGGCAATAGAGTCATTTGCCAGGATTTTTGAGACAATCCCCAATACACTTTCGGAAAACTCAGGACTTGACTCAATTGATGTACTCGTCGATTTAAAGACAGCACACTCAAACGGTCAGAAGACAGCAGGCCTTAATGTATTCACAGGAAAGATCTGTGACATGCAGAAAGAAGGCGTAATCGAGCCGATGCGTGTAAAAAAGCAGGCAATACAGAGTGCAGCAGAGACAGCAGCCCTTCTCATCCGTGTCGATGACATGATGGTCTCAAAGTCTGCATCACAGATGTAATAACCAAAAATATTTTTTTTGTGGATTTTACCTGCAAATATATTTATCAGCTTAATTTTCAGATAATTGTTTTTATTTTTTTAAATTTTTTATGAATGCAGCATTTCATATTCCGCAGTATGAACTACCGGTAATTTATTTTCCATGTGTCAAACCGGGAAGTTACAGGGTATAACCTGCCTAATTTCATCCATATATAACCAAAAACAACAGATTTATTCTATAACAGACAGCGGAATAACTTCTCATATACGTTTTTTTGAGACAGTGTATCCGAAAGATGGAGAATATAATGAAAAATATTTCAAAAACAATTACGATCATGGCGATATTTGCCCTTTTAATGGCTTTTTGCGCCCCGGCCAGTGCACAGGCAGACAATAACCTTAAAACAACAGAAAAAACAGGTCTTTCCCCTGATATCTTTGCCAAGGAAAAAATGATTAAGAGCGGGGAGAGGGGATATTTTGTAACAAAAGTAACTGATAACACAGGAAATCCTGTACCGGATAAAACAGTGTACTTCTTCCAGAACATTGAGGTCTCCGGACTGAGTATTGACCAGTATATAGGAGAGGCAGAAACAGATGAGAAAGGAATTGCAGTATTCAGACCGGTATTAAGTGTCGCAGGTGATTCGGGAGTTATGTTTGTCGGATGTGCAGTTGAAGATGCAGAATCAGGCGAAGCCTTTTATTCAGACCATGTAATGGTAACGGTTACAAACCCATATCCGGTAATTTTAGCTGATGAAAATTCTGAATACTAAAAATTATTCTTTTTTATCCTCTTGAAGAGGTTGTAAAAACTTCATATTCGGTTTCCTGTGCAGGTTCATCCTCTGTAACAGGAATGTTATCCTTAAAGATGAGAACTGTATCAGGAATCACCCCTTCTGAGAGAATGATCTCCGAAATAAGAGCACCTTTGGTAAAAGAGCATTCAGAAACCCTGTTCTCACGCTTAAAAAAAATTCTGCATTTCATTGGAATTATTAAAAAAATATGATTTTATCTGAATTGAGGTTTTGGATTTTGATTTAGTCTTTTTTAAACTGCGGCATCATTCCGCGAATCTCTGCACCGACTTCTTCAATTAAATGTTCCTCGTCAGAGCGTGTAAGTGCAGTAAATACCGGACGGTTTACCCTGTTTTCAAGAATCCATTCCTTTGCAAACTCGCCTGTCTGAATTTCTGTCAGAATCTCTTCCATCGCCTCATAGGACTCTGAACCGATTACACGCGGTCCGCGGGTGATATCGCCGTACTGGGCTGTGTTTGAGATTGAGTCACGCATCTTTGTAAATCCGCCTTCATATATCAGATCAACGATCAGTTTCATCTCATGAAGAACTTCAAGATAGGCCATCTCAGGTGCATATCCTGCGCCGACAAGAGTCTCAAATCCTGCCTTGATAAGTGAGGTCACTCCACCGCAGAGAACAGCCTGCTCACCGAAGAGATCGGTTTCAGTCTCCTCACTAAAGGTCGTCTCAAGTACAACAGCACGTGTGCCGCCGATACCCTTTGCATACGCAAGTGCAATCTTTTTTGCATCTCCAGTGTAGTCCTGCTCGATTGCGATAAGTGCGGGAACTCCTTTTCCTTCCTCAAATGTCCTTCTGACCATGTGGCCGGGACCTTTTGGTGCCACCATTATGACATCAACCGTTGGCGGCGGAACAATCTGCCCGTAGTGGATGTTAAAACCGTGTGAGAACATCAGGCACTTGTTTTCCGAGAGATATGGCATTATCTCTGTCTTGTAGACGTCGCCCTGTGACTCGTCAGGAAGCAGAATCATAACAACGTCTGCTTTTTTTGTGGCGTCACATACGTCAAAGACTTTAAGTCCGTCCTTTTTGGCCTGATCCCTGCTCTTTCCCGGCCGGATACCTATGATTACATTAAGACCGCTGTCTTTTAAATTTAAGGCCTGACCTCTGCCCTGTGATCCGTATCCTATTACAGCTATGGTCTTACCTGAAAGGTCGCCAAGATCTGCATCCGATTCATAATATTTCTTCATCATATTTTTTCCTCGTCCTCATTTTTATTTTAAATGAATTCTCAATGGATAATTAGTTTACCTTTTCTGTAAACCCGCCTGTCCTGTACACAATATTTAAGGCATTAACCATAGCTTCTGCAGATGCCAGAACAATATCGGTGTTTGAAGCGCCTGCGTCAAATATTCTGCCTTTTTCATCCTCAACTGTTATTGTGACACATCCAAGTGCATCACTTCCGCCTGAGATGGCTTCGACCTGGTAACTCTTTAACTCAATATGCCCGGGGGCAATTGCCAGAAGCGACTTCATAGCCGCATCCACAGGACCGTCACCGTTTCTGGAGCTGGTTTTCATCTCACCGTGTACAAATGCCTTAACACTCGCAGTCGGATTTGCATGGTTTCCGGTGAATATCGAGATGTCGTCCAGGATTATCACTTTGTTGTCATAACTGCTGCCTGTGATGCTGTCTGCAATCTCAAAGAGATCAGACTCGGTGACCTTTTTGCCCCGTCCTGAGATCTCTTTAATTTTTGAGATAATCCGGTCCAGTTCGGAATCGTTTGGCCTTATGTTTACATCCTCCAGCATCTGTTTTACAGCGTGCTTTCCGACATGTTTTCCAAGCTTTAACCGTCTTCTGTGCCCTACCATCTCAGGCGTCATAATGCCGGGCTCAAATGTTCCCGGATTTGACATAACCCCGTGTGAATGAATACCACTCTCGTGCGAGAAGGCGTTTTCGCCCACAACAGGCTGTATGGGAGAAATTGCAATCTGTGCATAACGTGAGATCAGCCTTGATGTTTCAACCAGTTTTTCAGTCTTAATCGCGGTCTTAATCCCGTAGACAGACTCTAAGATCATCACAGTCTGCGAAATGTCGGCATTTCCTGCCCTCTCGCCTATACCGTTTACTGTGACCTGGACCTGATCTGCCCCCCCTTCGACTGCCGCAATTGTGTTTGCAGTCGCAAGACCGAAGTCATTGTGGCAGTGAACATCAATTTTGCATCTGACATTCTCCTTAACCATCCTGATTAAGGGCGTCATCATAGAAGGCGTGCATATTCCGACAGTGTCCGGAATATTAATAATCGTTGCTCCTGCCTCATCTGCCGCTTTGCAGACCTCAATTAACTCTGAAGGCTCTGTTCTTGTCGCATCCATCGGGGAGAACATAACAAAGTCACAGTTTTTACGTGCATATGCCACAATCTCCTTTGTAATTGCGACAACCTCTGCATGCGTCTTTTTGATGGTGTGTGTTCTCTGAATATCCGATGTAGGAATGAAAACATGTACCATGTCAACGCCTGCTTCAATACAGCGGTCAACATCGCCTTTTACAGAGCGTGCAAGTCCGCAGATTTTCGGGCGGATACCCTCCTGGCATATTCTTTTAACAGTTTCAAACTCAACATCCGAAGATGCCGGAAAACCTGCTTCAATCACATCCACGCCGATATCGGAGAGCTGATGTGCGATACTTATCTTCTGCTCCAGTGTGAATGACACACCCGGAGTCTGTTCACCATCACGTAGTGTGGTGTCGAAAATTGTCACTATTTTTGCTGATTCAGCTCTACTCTGATCGCCAAAGAAAGCGACCTGCCACTTGTGCAGTGACTTCTCCAATCCCGTCTTTTTGAGACATACCAGTTTACATTGCCTTAAGATGCTATAAATCTTTCCAGAGTGGTTCAAATAAACACATATAGATCACACAATGGTGCGCTACATGTTTCAGAACCACCTCGAGTGGTGCACTAAATGGCCATTCCTGCAAAATATATATATAGGCGTCGCCAGATAAATATCTAACAGGAGTCTAATCCTATGAGTGAGTGCTTTATTTGGCAATAAAAAATTTCGTTTCCTTGACACGACTCTTCGTGACGGGGAACAGACACCCGGTGTCTCACTGACACCCGAACAGAAACTGAAGATAGCAACAGAGTTGTCCGCAATCGGCGTGGACGTAATTGAAGCAGGCTCCGCAGTCGCATCCGTCGGAGAAAGAGAAGCTATAAAGCTGATCTCCGGAGCAGGATTGGGAGCTGAGATCTGCACATATGCAAGAGCCCGTACAGGGGATATTGACCTTGCAGTTGAGTGTGGTGCAGATTCCGTACATCTTGTGATTCCGGTTTCAGACCTTCATATAACAAAGAAACTTGGAAAAAGCCGCGAAGAAGTCTATGAGATGGCAATGGGTGCCGTCGCATATGCAAAAGAGAGAGGGCTTATTGTCGAACTCTCAGGCGAGGATGCATCAAGGGCCGATCAAAAGTTTCTGGCAGATCTTTTCAGAGAGGGAGTAAATGCAGGAGCCGACAGGCTTTGTTTTTGCGATACAGTCGGGCTTTTAACACCCGAGATGACAGCTGAAATTATCCCGCAGCTCCGGTTTGCACCTTTGAGCATACACTGCCATAACGATCTCGGACTTGCGCTTGCAAATACGCTTGCCGCATTAAATGCAGGAGCGGAATGTGCCCATACGACGATAAACGGTATGGGCGAAAGAGCAGGAAATACGCCGTTTGAAGAGGTTGTAATGGCTCTGGAGAAACTTTACGGGTACGATACCGGCATTGATACCACAAAAATATATTCGTTGTCAACGCTCGTATCACAGCTTACAAAGATCTCTCTTGCCACAAACAAACCGATAGTCGGCGCAATGGCGTTTACGCACGAGAGCGGAATCCATGCCCACGGCCTTTTGCGGGATGCTTCAACTTATGAACCAATGTCTCCCGAAACCGTAGGCAGAAAAAGAAGGATAGTTCTCGGAAAGCATTCCGGAACTGCATCTGTCCAGTCTGCATTAAAGGAACTCGGATACACTCCGAATGACAAGCAGCTTGCAGAGATCGTCTCAAGGGTAAAATCGGTCGGGGATAAGGGCATGAAAGTCACCGATGCCGATGTTATGGCTATTGCGGACTCTGTAATGCTTCTTGAATGCAGGCCTGTAATAAGCTTAAAGCAGTTTACGGTTGTATCAGGAAGCAATGCAATACCAACTGCATCTGTTACAATGGAAGTATCCGGGCAGAAGGTTACAGGTGCATCCACCGGCACAGGACCTGTTGATGCGACATTAAACGTCCTTCAGCAGTCCGTATCAGTCCTCGGCGACATAAAACTCGAGGAGTATCATGTCGATGCAATAACAGGGGGTGCTGATGCAATGGTCGATGTTACCGTAAAACTCAGAAAAGACGGAAGAGTAATTACTTCCAGAGGCGCAAGAACAGATATAATAGAAGCAAGTGTCGAGGCGGTAATAGCCGGCATGAACAGATTACTGAGGCAGGATGATGAAAAGCGGAGCGGCAATACTGATTGAGAGCTTAAAAGACGAAGGTGTGGACATAATATTCGGATATCCGGGAGGCTCGGTCCTTCCGATATATGACGAATTATATGAGGCAAACCTAAAGCACATTCTTGTAAGGCACGAACAGGCAGCAGTCCATGCTGCCGACGGATATGCAAGGGCAAGCGGAAGAGTGGGAGTCTGCCTTTCCACATCAGGTCCCGGAGCATGCAACCTCGTTTCAGGTATTGCAACGGCAAACATGGACTCGGTTCCGGTAGTTGCACTTACAGGTCAGGTTCCGACAGGAATGCTTGGAAACGATGCCTTTCAGGAGTCTGATATAACAGGAATAACAATGCCTGTTACAAAACACAACTACCTTGTAAATGATATCTGCGAGCTTAGAAGGATTGTAAAATCCGCATTTCATATAGCGGGAACCGGAAGGAAAGGTCCTGTTTTAATTGATCTTCCAAAGGATGTCCTGACTCAGATGGCAGACCCGGATTCGCTTCTGCCGGCAGAACCTGACCTGAAAGGCTACAGGCCTACATTCAAAGGACATTCAGGCCAGATTAAAAGAGCACTCGAGCTTATATCAGAGGCTAAAAAACCTGTAATCTATGCAGGCGGCGGCATTATCGCGGCAAACGCATCAGAAGAGCTTTTGAATTTCGCAGAACTCTTCTGCCTGCCTGTCACAACAACAATGATGGGTCTCGGAGCTCTTCCTGCAGATCATCCGCTAAACCTCGGAATGCTCGGGATGCACGGGACTGAATACGCAAACTATGCCATCACCGAATGTGATCTCTTAATCGCAGTCGGAGCACGGTTTGATGACAGGGTTACAGGAAATATCGCCCAGTTCGCCCCGAATGCAAAGGTAATACACATAGACATAGACCCCGCAGAGATTGGCAAGAATATAGCGGCCGATGTCCCGATTGTCGGTGATGCAAAGCAGGTTCTCTGCGAGATGACAGAGACTGCTGACAGGAGCGGATCGGTCTGCGAACCATGGGTCAAACAGGTAAAACTCTGGCGTGAAAATCACCCGTTAGCCATCATAAACGACGGCAAACTTCACCCGCAGAACATAATCAGAAAACTCTCTGAGATCTTAAACGGTGGCGGAATAATCGTAAGTGAGGTCGGCCAGAATCAGATGTGGGCGGCACAGCACTACGGCTTTAAAAAACCCAGACAATGGATCAGCTCAGGCGGTCTCGGGACTATGGGATTCGGATTCCCGGCCGCTATGGGGGCATATTTTGCAAAACCCGAGGAGACTGTTGTTGTAATCGCAGGAGACGGAAGTTTCCAGATGAATATTCAGGAACTGGGAACAGTTGCACAGTATGACATTCCGGTGAAGATTGTGATCTTAAACAACATGTATCTCGGAATGGTAAGGCAGTGGCAGGAGCTCTTCTACGACAGAAGATACTCATACACAGAGTTGCCTTCAGTTGACTTCGTCGGAATCGCAAAAGCTTATGGAATCGAGGGTATGAGAATTGATTCCGCAGATGATGTGGAGGAGGCTCTGAGAACCGCAATAAACTATGACGGGCCTTTCCTCCTTGATTTCAGAATAGAGCGTGAGGAAAACGTATTCCCGATGGTTCCGGCAGGCGCCGCCATAAGCGAGATGATTGGAAAGCACTGCCCGTCTGAGGAGGAGAGAAAATGAATCAGCATATAATCAGCGTTCTTGTCGAGAACAAGTCCGGTGTTCTTGCAAGAGTCTCCGGCCTCTTTTCCAGAAGAGGTTTTAATATTGAAAGTCTTGCTGTGGGAACCTGCGAAACGCCTGATATGAGCAGAATAACAATTGTTGCAAATGGCGACGATATGCACATAGAACAGGTCAAAAAACAGCTCAACAAGCTGATTGATGTCATAAAGGTGACCGATATCACAAAAAGGGAGCATGTTGACCGCGAACTCGCACTGATAAAGGTCCATGCCGAACCCGGCTCACCGCGTTCAGAGGTGATGCAGATCGCAGGCATATTCAGGGCAAAGATTATCGATGTCGGCCCGAAGACCCTCGTTCTGGAGATTACCGGTGATCCGGGAAAGATTCTGGCGATAGAGGATCTCCTAAAGCCGTATGGGATTATTGAGCTTGTAAGGACAGGCAGGGTTGCTCTTCAGAGAGGTTCTGCCTCTGTTTCGCAACGCCTGTGAATATTACGATATAAAAATGAAAAAAAAACTTAAGAAAAGACAAAAAATTAAATCAAAGTGATAATTATGGGATTTACAATATCTGAAAAGATCTTCTCCCGACACATGGATAAGGAGTGTCGGGCAGGAGAGGTAGTGATGGCGCCCGTTGACGGAGCAATGATACATGACATCACAGGCCCGCTTGCAATAAATGTATTCAAAGAGATGGGCGGTACAAAGGTATTTGACCCGAAAAAAGTGATAATGCTCTTTGATCATCAGATTCCGGCAGACTCGATAACAGCCGCCGAAAACCACGTGATGATGAGACAGTTTGCAAAGGAGCAGGGAATACACAACTACGACATAAAAGAGGGTGTCTGCCACCAGGTTGTTCCCGAGAAGGGAAGGGTAAAACCCGGGGATATCATTGTGGGGAGCGATTCCCACACATGTGCTTATGGTGCCCTTGGTGCGTTTTCAACCGGAATCGGCTCAACCGATATGGCATATGTCTTAAAATCAGGCGAACTCTACTTCAGGATACCTGAGACGATAAAGATAGATGCAAACGGAAAATTCCAAAACAGGGTCGGGCCAAAGGATTTAATCCTCAGCCTTGCAGGCGATATCGGAGCAGACGGTGCGACATACAGGGCACTTGAATTCTGCGGGGATGCATTCTCCGACATGGATATTCCGGGAAGGATGACATGCTCGAATATGGCAATCGAGATGGGAGCAAAGGCAGGAATCGTCCCGCCTGATAAGAAAACGTGGGATTACCTGAAGGGCAGATGCGACTGCACACCTTCCAAACTCCTGAGTGATTCTGATGCGACGTTCTTTGAGGAGCGTAATTATGATGTTTCGGAAATAATCCCGAAGGTTGCCGTTCCGCATAATGTCGATAATGTGGTCGATGTAACTGATGTTGCCGGAAAGCACGTCGATCAGGTCTTCATCGGGTCATGCACAAACGGAAGATTTGAGGACTTTATGGACGCCGCTGAGGTTTTGGGAGATAATAAATTCGCAGAAGATGTAAGGGTGATAATAGTCCCTGCATCCCGTGAGGAGTATATGAAAGTTCTAAAGGCAGGCCTGATTGAGAAGTTTGTCGATGCCGGAGCACTCGTTGAGGCACCGTGCTGTGGCCCGTGTATGGGAGGCGCTTTCGGCCTTCTGGCACCCGGAGAAGTCTCCCTTTCGACATCCAACAGGAATTTTAAGGGAAGACAGGGGAGCACAGAGGCGTTTGTCTATCTCTCCTCGCCCGCAACCGCCGCTGCGAGTGCAGTAAAAGGTGTCATAACCGATCCAAGGGAGGTCTGAATTATGGGAAGAGCATGGAAGTTCGGAGACGATATCGACACGGACGCAATAATCCCGGGAAGATTTTTGATCATCTATGATCCGAAAGAGCTCGCAAAGCATGCCTTTGAGGGAACAAGAGATGACTTCGCAGAAGAGGTAAAGCAGGGCGATGTAATTGTTGCCGGGCGGAACTTCGGATGCGGTTCATCACGTGAACACGCTCCCCTTGCACTGAAGGGTGCGGGAATAGAGTATGTCGTTGCAAAATCGTTTGCAAGAATATTCTACAGGAATGCAATAAATACCGGCGTTCTGCCGCTCGTCTGCGAATCCGCGGATGAGATAGAGGATGGTTCCGAGGCCTCTGTAAACTTAAAAGAAGCTTACATTGAGGCAGGAAACAAAAGATACAGACTTGATCCAATTCCGGATTTCATGATGAGGATTGTTGATGCCGGCGGACTTGTTGAATATGCAAAAAAACAGTGAGGGATAAGATATGACGACATATAAAGCGGCATGTATGCCGGGCGACGGAATCGGGCCGGAGATAATCACAGAGGGAAGAAAGGTGCTTGATGCCGCCGGAGAAAAGTTCGGATTTGACATAAACTGGACAGATTTTGACGTGGGGGCTGAGAGATACCTGAAAACAGGAGATCTCATATCAGAGGATGAACTAAAGGAGCTTTCAGCCTTTCCGGCAATATACTTTGGTGCAATCGGAGATGACAGGGTAAAGCCCGGAGTTTTGGAGAAAGGAATTTTACTTGCTGTCAGGTTCTTCTTTGACCAGTATGTAAACCTCCGGCCGATTAAACTCCTAAAAGGTGTTGAGACTCCGCTGGCAAACAAAAAGCCTGAGGACATTGACTTTGTTGTTGTCAGGGAGAACACCGAGGATTTCTATGTCGGAATCGGTGGAAGGGCAAAGGCGGGAAAGCAAAGAGATAATCTTGAGGTCATCCGTGATCTTTACAATGTGAAGTTCGGAATTGATGTCGAGACTGATGCGGATGAGCTTGCATACCAGATTGGAGTTTTAAGCCGTCAGGGCTCAAAGCGTGTTATGGAGTACGCTTTTGACCTTGCAGAGACCCGTGAGAAGAAACTGACTTCGGTTGACAAGGCAAATGTCCTAACGGATGTTTACGGACTCTGGCGTGAGGTTTTCGAAGAGACAAAAAAGGGATATCCGGATGTTGCGACTGAATACAACTTCGTTGACGCAGTTACTATGTGGTTTGTCAAGAATCCGGAGTGGTTTGATGTTCTGGTAACCCCGAATATGTTCGGCGATATCATAACCGACCTCGGTGCGATGATTCAGGGAGGCCTCGGGCTTGCACCCGGCGGAAACATCAACCCGAAGGGAACATCAATGTTTGAGCCGATTCACGGATCAGCTCCAAAATACAAAGGCAAGAATGTCGCAAACCCTCTTGCAACAATCTGGTCGGGATCGCTTCTTTTAGACTGTCTTGGAGAAAGGGAAGCAGCAGCGGCTGTTGTCACATCAATTGAGCATTCGATTGAGAAGGGAGCTGTTACACGCGATATGGGCGGTTCGATGGGAACGTCTGATATCGGCGAGTGGATCTCTAAGGATATCCTGAATGGATAAACAAATATTTTTTTGCAATACTTTCTAAATACAGAATTTTTGAATTTGTTGAGACCTAAGTATACTACTCAGGACTCAACTATACTTTTTTCACAGTTCACCCCCATAAAGTCTGTAAAAATACCAGTCCTGAATCTGAAAAAATTGAATATCAGATTGTAGCGTCCAAAAGGATTCAGTTATCTCCTGCAAATCTGTAAAATACAGACATCAGATTAAATATCAGATAATGTTGTAAAAAAAATTGGATTCTGACAGGGATGCTAAAAGTCTTTTTTCCCCGCAAAGCATTAGATGATGTTATTCAGGCCGCTCGAGGATCTCATAGCCGGTCTCAAATTCCCTCTCTGCTTCTCCAAGATAATAATCAACTCTCTGACGTCTCTGGGCCCACTCATTCTCTGCTGCCTGTTCGATCATCTCGATCTCGACTGACGCCTGACTCTTAAGGCTCTCAAGCGTCTCAAACCAGACCTCAATCTGCCGGCATCTCTCATCCGAGCAGACCTTCATTCTTTTCCTTATATCCTTCTCCATCCCGTTGAGAGCATTCAGACGGTTATTTGCCTGTTCGACAAACTGTCTCTGGGAAGGTGTAAGTTTTCTGACTTCAGCAACTGGCATTCTTTTTACCTCCTTTATTTAATGGCGGGAGTTATGTGTTATTGTATTTATACTTATGCCAGCAGGTGACAGTTTATACAATTAAACAGAATTTACATTGTATATACCCTGATCCGGACACACCTGTCTGCCTTAATTGATCTGAAAGGTTCAGATCTTATCCCCGTCAAGCCTGTATAAATACCAGTCCTGCCTCTCCGCACCGGTTTTTTCGTAAAACTCAATTGAGGGCTGATTCCAGGTCAAAACAGTCCAGTCCATCCTTCCGCACCCTCTTACCTTTGCCTCGCTGCGGCAGAAATCAAAGAGTTGTCTTCCGATTCCCTGTTTTCTGAATTCCTCTGATACAAAAATATCCTCAAGATACAGCGTTGGTTTTGCAAGAAATGTTGAGTATGTAAAATAAAACGTGATGTAGCCTGCCGGAGTGCCGTTTAAAACCGCCAGATATGCCTCATATTTTGGATTGTCGCAGAATGCATCGGATTTCAGACGGAATTTTGCCTCCTCATCAGGGGGTGGTAATTTCTCATAATCTGCAAGTTTTTCAATTAAGGATATAAATTCAGGAAAGTTTTCCTCTGTTAATTTTTCTATTGTAATTTCTGTCATCTCTTAATTTCCTGATATTATTTTGTCCTGTTATCAAAAATAACTTTGACATAAATCCTGAAAAAAATAAAATCAAAATATTTTTTATACAAAAACACAAAGGATCAAAATAGGGGAATTGTTTTTGAAAGAGGATGAAACTGATCTCATATGCCAGTCATGCGGGATGACGATAAAAAACCATAATGATCTCGGAATTGAGAAAGATGGTTCAAAGTCGCCACATTACTGCATTTACTGTTATATGAAAGGGGAATTTACCGAACCTGAAATTACACTGAGTGAGATGATAGAAGTCTGTGCGAAAAAATCAGAAGAGATAGGAATAATGCCTTATAGACAGGCCAAAGAGATAAATCTCACCATACTGCCGCGTTTAAAACGCTGGAAATATCACTCGGATTAACTCAGTAATTTTTTTTCTAAAATCTCAGAATTTTTTACAGGAGCATCTGCACCTCACAAAATCTTTTTTATTATGAGGTGGCAACAGAAGTCTTTAACCGCAAAAACAGGAATGTTGCGGAAAGATTTGGAAACGGATTGAAGACTGCAGATACATGCAGTGCCATAAACAGTGCAATAATGGCAACAGGGCTTATGAATGCAGATATCTCTGATTCTGTGAAGAGAAAATTAAAGAGACTTCTTTCTGCCTGTTATTTTAAGCCCGAAAGGATTTTCTGATACTGAAAAATGCCCTGACAACTCTGTTCTGTTAATGATATCCGTTATCTCATCCGCTGTATATGCAGCGTTCACAGACGTTATCAGCCCGGGCCTTATCTCTTTTGGCTTAACACTCATCTTCATAAACAAAAAAACAAAATAACTGAGATTTCTTTTGAGATCAGAGATGAAAAACAGACCTTTTGGCTTTAAGACCCGGTTGATCTCTGAAAAGACCTTTTCCGGCTTCTCCCACTCATGAAGGGAGCCGTTTGAGAAGACAAAATCAAATGAGTCATCACCAAAAGGCATCTCAAGAGCACTCCCTTCTGTATAGGAAATACGATCCAAAAGACCGTATTCATCCGCATTTTTCCGGGCAGTCCTTATCATTTCAGGGCTTATCTCAAGTCCTGCAAGTTTTGAGCCCTGTGTTTTCAAAAGCCACTCAAGACCGAGATAACCGGGGCCCGGACCTATCTCAAGGCCGTATCCAAAATCTATGCCTGCTTTAATTATATCATCCGTTTCAAGGAATTTTTTATCCCTCATCCGCCTCTGGAAAAGATCAAAGGATCTTACAATATCATCGGACTGAATACCCTCAGATGTCTCACAGACTCTTTCTCTGACCATCATATCTCATCCACGGCATGCTTGCCGCCGTTGCCATATATTCTTGCAACCATTGCCTCAACCCTCTCAAATCTTTCGTTCTCTTCCCTGCATATCTCACCGCAGGGAACTTTTGCCTCCCCGACAATCTCAGACAGGGATTTTTCGTGCTCATATCCGTCACCATACCCCGTGAATTTTGCAAGGAGTCTTACAAATGTCTCCTGTTCAGACTTATCAAGAACAGAAAGCCTTTTTTTAAGAAATGAAAATACGTCGGTTTCCCTCTCAAGAATCCATCTCTCACCGGCTCTGTCAGGTATAATATAAATATCGCGTCTGTCTTCCTCCCCCCTGACCCTCTTCACAAATCCCCTCTTCTCAAGATTGTTTATGTAATCGGTCGCCGTGCTCTTTGATATATGAAATCTCTCAGAGACATCCTTCATTTTAATCTCATGAAAGTAGGCCACATACAAAATTCCGCAGGCAACAGGTGAGAGAACACTTTTTTTTCCCATATCTGTTTGCAGCAGGACATTCATCCATGTATGAACAAAAGTCATGCACTCCCTTAAAGTGACCAGAGCCGAAACATCAGACATTATAATACGGATGTCCGTAATATCATATATTAGTTTGGATATCCGTATCATCTTAAATAAAAAAAAATAATGAGCTGTTAAAATTACTTTAGAACTGCACCCCTGTCCGCCTGGCCGGCCAGTCTTGCATATCTTGCAAGGACAC
>NZ_JBSREC010000087.1:0-31296 GCF_055145805.1 Methanomicrobium sp.
TCACCGATGCGGAAATAATTGCATAAAATAAACTTTCTCCATACGAAACCGTAGGATTTCCGGTCAGCAAATATCCACAAATATAAGCTAAATAATTAAATAAAGACCTTAAATTACGGCCTCCAATGGAAACTACAGGGTATAAAATAATTTACTAAAAAAATCTGCCTTTTTTTAAACTCAGGCGGATTAGATGAAGGGTATATCTTCTGGATCATACCATCCAAATGCCGGCATATTTATATTATCCCCCGATGATTGCTGAAGTTTCTTACAGAAATCGAAAACTTCTGTAATCTCATGACACGGCAACACAAAACATAGATCAAAAACCCCCCATTGAATCTTATGAATGGTGCTCTATTGCACAACCACCATACTATTATTGAACATTGTCACGATAAACTTTTGCATATCTTCTGTGATATGCAAATTGAAAATTTACAGAAAGGTGCATTCAAAGAAAAAGCTCTGATCCAATTTTTATACATGATTTGTCTTTTTGTCAAAAAAAAAATTAAAAAAAACCAAAAAATTACCTATGTTATAAATATATTAGACAAAATTAATTAAAAAAATGAAAATGCTTTTTTTTATTCTTTTTTATGATGAAATAATTATGCAGAATATTATTCTTTTTTCTGTTGCCGCATATATTAAATATTATGTAATATTGAGTCAGAAAATATTTACTTTATTTGATTTTTTTGTCCTGAAAAAAAACATCTTATATCCCGGGTCAAAAAAACACAGGACTGGCATACGCCCTGTTGTTTTTGGATTTTTCTTATCAGACATAAGTGCTTTGATAATCCTGATCTTTTGGAGTCCAGTGGATTAATGCCTGCCTTATACAGGTTTTTTGTTCAAGTCTTCCATTTTCGGCAGGTTTTAGCCTGTCTCTAAAATATTCATAAGCAGAATCTTTTTCTGCATGTGTAATTCTTCTGTTCAAAAGCGCCTTTGAGACAGCATCCTCCACACTCATAAATGAATCAGTCCATCCGTGCTCCTGAATCCTGACATCCGCATATATGCCTATATCATGAAGAATATTTAATAAACAGATATAATCCGGATAATGCGGTTTTTCTACATACATCTTTTTTCCGGATTCTGAGATATACTTTAACAGCTCATCATCATGTCTCTTTTTGGCAAACCAAAAGATGTATACTTCCCTTTTAGATGCCCTGTGCAGTTTATCAAGTGCCCATGCCGCATCATAAAAACCCATGGAAAAAGCGGATATTACAACATCATGAGGATCCATATCCCTCTTTAAGCAGACATCCTCCCACTTTTTCTGTACATACCGGCAATTTGAAAGATTTGCCTCCATCATATTGTCACGGAGGTACATGAGCATCCTTGCCGAAGGATCAACTGCAGTAACCATTTTGACCTTTCGTGCAACCGGGACAGTAAGTCTGCCGGTTCCGGCACCGACATCAAGAACAGTATCTTCCGGCCTCAAATCCAAAAGATTCACATCCAGAATAGCATTGTTTTGGTTGTCCATAACAGACTGATCATAAAAGTCCGCCCTCTTATCCCAGACAATCCCTGCATCCTCCTCAGGAATAACAGATGAAAACCGCCTCCTTACAGCAAGTTTCCAGAATTCATTATAGTCAATTATCCCTCCCATATCCTCTCCATAAATAATAATTTAAAAAAACCTGTAAAAAATAAATAAACAAATTTTCGCATATTACAATTAAAAACTGATTGATCCAATTATATATAAAGAATGTTGTAAAAAAAAGAGCGGGATTGATCTCTAAAAGCCTCTGTAAAGACCGTATTCCTTTGCAGTATCCAGTGCATCATTATATTCTTCAGAAGTTACACCCCTGTCAAGACCAGATATATTCGAAAATCCTGCCTTCCATTCAGGCCTGTAATGACCCTTTATAGTTACATATGTGTCCTTTGAGATCTCTTCTGCAATGAATCTGAATACTTCCTCTGTCCCGGAAAGGCCATCAGGAAGAATCAGATGACGAACTAAAAGGCCACTTTTCGCAATCCCGTCTTTGTCACAGACAAGATCCCCCGTCTGCCTGTACATCTCCTTTATGGAGTCCTTCATGAATTTGGAATAATCATTTGCATCTGATAAAAATCTTGCAGTACTGTCGTTTCCAAATTTTGCATCGGGCATGTAAATATCCACAATTCCGTCAAGAAGCCGCAGAACTTCAGGCCTTTCGTAACCGCAGGTATTATAGACCAGAGGTATTTTGAGCCCGATATCTGCTGCATTTTTTACAGCACCCACTATCTGCGGAATAAAATGGGTGGGAGATACAAGATTTATGTTGTGGCAACCCTCATTCTGAAGCTGAATCATCATATCTGCAAGTTCTGACTCATTACAGAGATTCCCCTTTCCCAAATGACTTTTTGAATGATTCTGATGAAATATACACCCGAGGGTACATTCCGGGAAGAAGACAGCCCCCGATCCCCTTGTTCCGGATATTGGTCTTTCCTCCCCGAAATATGCTTCATATGAAGATACCCGGGGCAAAATCCCGCTTTTGCAGTATCCGGTATTTCCGGATTCCCTGTCTACCCCGCATTTTCTGGGACATAACAGACAATTATTCAGATTAAGTTTCGCTTCCCATTCACGCTCGTCCAACACTCCCGATTTATGAAGCTTCAGATAAGATGCTCCCCTTTCTTCCATATTTATTATACCTCCCTTTCGACTGGCAGATCTGCATTACATATTACTGCCCCCTATTCCGATCTACTGGTAGATAAATGTTGACCAGACGGTGTCAGAAAGAACCATAAGGCATAAGGATTTTAACGGCAGAAACGCCCTTTCTTCTCTATATCTGAATGCAAAGGCTTCTTATTACAAATATAGCCTGTTTTGAAAATTTTCCCATTTCTTTATTTAAAAAAAAGGAATTGACCGAAATGTTTAAAAGAGGACACAAATAATGAATAGTCAAAAAAATATACAGCTTTGCCGGAGCCCTGGCGGATATATTACACTTAAACAAATTCAAAAAAACAGAATGGAAATTTTCTGACTGCCGCTTTAATATAACCTGTAACAGTCCGGGGGAACTATTACCTCAAAGCACGCCCCTTTTTTAAAAATGCCTGTCTCTTTAATGTTAATTTTTGTAATTTCAAGAACCTCTCTTACTAAAAACAGGCCATATCCGTGATTTTTTCCAACTCCTGCCTTAAATATTTGTTCTTTTTTGTCATCGGCAACACCTTCCCCGTTATCCTCAAAGAATATTAAAAGACCCTCATCTGACTCTTTTGCATAAACAGACAATTTTGTCATTCCTTCTGCATGATTAAAAGCATTTGAAATTATATTGCAGAAGACTTTTCCCAGCATAGGATCGGCATATACCTCTGCCTTCGGCAGTCTGACAGATACTTCAACATCCCTGTCTTCAGAGATATTTTTCAGACAGGATTTCACAAGTGGTTCAATATCATACCATCCGGGAGGCGACACGCCCATATCCTGATAGTCTCGTGTAAACTCTATCTGCTTTTGAATTTCAGATACAGCTCCTTTAACAAGGTTAAGCCTTTTTCCGAATTCTTCCGGAGAATCATCAATAACCATATCCAGATAGGCATCTGCAACCATTATCTGATTCAGGATGTCATGCCTTGTTATGCCGGATAAAAGACTGAGTTTTTTTATTGCAGCGGAGAGAGAAGATTCTGCTTTTTTTCTGAGTTCAATCTCTTCTTCTCTCATTAAAAGAGCAGAATTAAGTTTGTTATAAGCACGGGCATTCGCAATAGAAAGTCCGCAGACCCCCAGCATAAATAGTGCCGAATTTCGATATCTTTCAAGATACTGGGGAAATTCAACCCTGCTAACACCTATAAACCCAACAGTCTCATCCATATGCCTGACAGGGAATATGAATCCGCCATTTAGAACATTTTCACTCTTCAAACCGGATTCACTTTTTATGATGGATTCAAATTCCGGAAATTTCGCATTTTTTGGCCTTATGATAATTTCTCCCGCCTTTTTGTCGACAACAGGAGAATATGCGGTACATTCGGGAGAAAAAAGGACTGTAAAAAGGTCAAGTATTGAACTGATAACTTCTTTTTCATTATTAAGTCTTGCAACGGAGTTTATCAGATCCATTGCCATCAGGGAATCTGCAAGCTGTTTTTTTCTATCATCGTCCTGTGATAAGAGAATTTTTTTCTCATAAGAGCAGATTTCAGACTTTATTGCAGACATCAGAGAGAGTCTGAAATAATCCACACCTGTATACTCCCGCTGAACAGAAATGCCTGTTATTTCCTTTATTTTTTCATCGTATTCGCCAGATTTATCATCAGTACCGGTATCATAGATGAAAATTTTTTTGAAAAATCCTCTGCTTTCTTCTGAATCCGGGGAGGATTCCGGCAAAAAGGGCAGATTAAAATCAGAACTTACAAGATGTTTAGCCATTGAAGGATTCATAAAATAGTATCCTTCACGGACTTTTCTGCCGAATAAATCTTCAGGCATAAAGAGTTCTGCTCCCTCTTTTAATGGAAATACCCTTTCAGAATAATCTTTTGGTACCTTTACATTGTAAGAACAGGCACAAGTGACTATGCAAAAACGGCTGCATTCATCTGATATTTTCCCGATTGCCTCATTAAAACCGGACTGCCAGTCTTTGGATGAGACACAGTGGCAGGGATAGGAAATTACAGAGATTTTATCGGACATCTCTTCTTTTTCCTCAGAAAGAACTGCTAAAACCTCCTTTAATAGGTTTTCACATACCAGAATTCCAACAGGTTTTTTCATGTTATAACCACCTAATTTAAAACACGGCTTTTAATATCTTCCATATTTCCTTGCAAAGCCGGATATTGCATGAAGCGTTTCTTCAGGTACCTGCCACGGGATCTCACCGTGGTTGTCTGAGAGAATAAAACCACCTCCGGATGCAGCCTTGTCTATTGCCACTTTTACAGCCGATTCAGCCTGTTCCTTTGACCAGTGAGACATCTCAATGCCGTTTAGATTCCCGATAACAGTCAGCCTGTTTTTAAAGGTCTTTTTTACAACCGCAAGATCTTCAAGTGCTGATACACCAATAGCGACAGTATTTGTATCACACAGAAGGTCTGCTATACCAAGCGATCTTCCTGAAGCAAGGTGGGTAATACATGGCCCTTTTATAGCGGCAATAGTCTCTTTTGCAATCTTAAACCCTGTATTTTTATACTGCTCAGGAGTGATTATGGAAGGTGATGAGACAGGATCAAAATAAACAATAGCAGTTGCACCTGCCTCAATCTGCGCATTGGCCCAGTTTATGCAGAACTCTTTGTTGATCTCCATTAAAGCCCAAAAGCCGTCTTTATCTTGTAAAAAGAGATCCAGATAGCCCTCAAAGCCCATCTGCATTACAGGAAGGGAGAGGGGTGATACGACAACACCGGGAATGGGGACTTTGTCACCGTATCTGTCACTTAAAGTATCAGTAATCTTTAAAATACGCAAAAGGCTTTCTGAGGATGATATTTCCGGAACTTTCAGATCATATATCTCCTCCGGACTTTTTATTACAGGCCTTCCTGCATTTGGGGGCCCGTCATCATAGTATATGACATCCCCTCCAAAGGCCATTGTCTCAACGGCAGCGAAGCAAAAAGGAAAAAGACAGTCATGGCCGTATTTTTCCCTTAATATCTCCTGGCCTTTTACAACATTTTCAGGACGTGAATAATATTCCTGAATTGAGAGATTAAGCTCTTTTGCGCCGTGCATTGTGACCAGAAGGAAAAGAGGGACACGGTCCGGCTCTTTATGCCCGAGTGTTGTTAATGTCCTCTCAAGTGGTGTCATCTCATCAGAATTCATTTTAGATTCCTCCGGAATATTTTATTATATAATTAAGTGTTTCAACAGCATCTGCCGCATATGCATCAGCACCGACAGAATTCAACAGGGTTTTATCGAGATTGAAAGGTGCACCGCCCACAATAACCTTTACAGAAGGATTCTTTTCCTTAATTATTGCCATAAAATCCTTTACCTTAAGAGCTGCACGAAGCATAAGGGCAGATATCAGAATTATCTCAATTTCATCCTCTTCAACTTTTCTTGCAAGTTCTTCTGCGGTTATTCCGGCACCATAATCTATAACATTTATTCCTGCGGAATGCAGAACTGCAACAACGGTCTGCTTTCCAAGAGTGTGGTGATCTTCAAGTACGGCAATAGCTGTCTTTTTGACATTACTAATCAGATCGTCTTTCCCGGGTTTTAGGGACAATATGAAGTCCTCACAGATTCTGCCGCTGATATAAACCTGTGAAAGAGAAAAAATTCCTTCTTCCCAGCCTTTTCCTATCCGGTCAAGAGCAGGAACTATGACCTCATTTATAAACCCGTACCTGTCCTCCTCATCAAACGAATCGTTGAGAACCTTCTTTGCAGCAGATATGTCAGAAGCTAAAAGAGCCTTTTCAAGTTCTGTGGTCTCAGGTTCCCGGACTTTATGCGGATAGATAAAATCCTGCTTTAATCCTGTGGTATCCATCTGAATTCACTGATGTGTCCATTATTTTAAATGGTATATATAGATTGAGGTAATCTAAACAGACTTAAAGAAGATTTTTTAAGATTTAAAGCAATTTCTTCTGAGATGAATATTAAAAGGATTCTTGCGAATAAAATTCCGGAAGATTCCTTAAAATCCCTTTCCGGACACTTTGAGGTCACAGGTGACATTGCCGTCATATCTGTTCCCCCCGATTGCCAAAACTACAAAGAAGAGATAGCAGGCGCCATATTCTCAATAAGAAAAGACGTAAAGACAGTTCTTGCAAAAACCTCCTGCCTCAAAGGTGAGAGAAGGGTGGGAGGATATGAATTCATAAAAGGTGAGATGCGAACAGAAACACTGCATAAAGAAGCAGGATATTCTTACAGAATTGATCGCTCCTCTGTTTTTTTCAGCCCGAAACTCTGCTATGAAAGGATGCGGATTGCATCACAGATCAAACCTTTTGAAAGAATAATTGTTCCATTTGCAGGAGCAGGACCGTTTGCCATCCCTGCCGCAGACAGGGCCCTTGAGGTTTTGGCAGTTGAGAAAAACCCGGATGCCTGCCGATATTTTATGGAGAACCTCAATATTAACAGACTAAGGGAGAAAGGAGATGTTATATGCGGCGATGCACTTACAATTCCGGATATCTTTTGTGAAAAGGAAATTTTTGACCGTGCAATAATCCCGACTGCCTACGGACTTGACAGGGCTCTTTTGAAAACAGCCGCTGTTGTTAAAACAGGCGGAATTATTCATTTCTATACATTCAAAACAAAAGAGGAGATTACAGAACTTATTCTCTCCTTTGAGAAAGAAGGGCTAAAGACTGTTTTTTCCAGACGCTGCGGAAATATTGCGCCGGGCGTTTACAGATGGGTATTTGATCTGAAAAAAACCTAAAAGGCAGAGCCGGTAACAACAGATACGACGGCACCCTTTAACTCCTCCTTTGATCCCGCTCTGCAGAGCGTAAAAACAACAGATGTCCCCAGATCAGGTTCTCCTTTCACTCTTTCATGCGCATATATGCTGCCGCCGTACCTCTTTATAAGAGAAGCCACAATATGAAGGCCGAGACACCTTCCGCCTGCAGGCTTTCTCTCCGAAAGCTCGCCTGATGAGATCTTCTCCATAATGCCTTTCGGCATTCCGCATGAGTCATCCTCAATTGCAACCTCAACAAAATCCTTTTTTTCAGTGATTTTTACTCTGATTTTGGTTTTTGAATTTCCATAGCGGACTGCGTTTCCAAAAAGATTGTAGAAAACAGATCCCAAAAGACTGTCTGCATACACAAAGCAACCTGTCTTTTCACAAGAGATATCAAAACCACCAAAAGATGATATTTCATTTTCTATAACGTCATCAAGAGGCAAAGACTGAAGTGTGAACCCGCCGTCCTCTATTTTCCTGAGACATTCTATATTGGATAATGTGGAGTTAATCGCCCCAAAGCAGGCATCAAGGTTTAAAAGCGGTTTTTTGAGTTTGTCTGAGGATTCAGCCAGTGTCTTCAGGATTTCCATACACCCCAGACCCGAAAAAACCGCATTTTTTATGTCATGGCCCATAAGGTCAAGATAAAGATCAGAATTTTCACCAGAATCACTGCAGATTCGTGGGATCTTTTCCTCTTCTGCATGATGAAGCTCTGCAAATATTCCTGCAAAACCGTGCTTTTCATTATGATAAAGTGTGGCAAAAAAAGTAACAGGCACTATTCTGCTTTCCCCTGTCTTAAGATACAGCAAACGATCGCTGATTTTCCCCTCATCAAGGGCATCTTGGATCGCCCTGCCTGCTGCGCCGGGATCAGTAAAATGCTCACAAAACTGCGTCTTTACAAGCTCATCCCTCGAAAGAGCTGCGATATCCTCCATTGAGGTGTTGACATCATCTATTAAGCCATCACAGCCGATTGTTATGAGAGGATCAACATGCGCCTCAATCAGGCATTTGTTGTACTCGTTTGCTTCAAAAAGCTCTTTTTCAGCTTTTTTCTTCCTATATGAACTCATTATCTTATGGCTCAGTTCTGCAAACTGTGAGTTCGGATCTCCCCCCTTTTGTATATATGAATCAACACCGCAGTTTAAGGCTTCAATTACAACATCCTCCCTGCTCCTACCTGTAAAAATAATAAAAGGGACACTATTACCATCTTTTCTGATGCTTTTTAAAAATTCAATCCCATTCATTTCAGGCATTTCATAATCGGATACTATTATATCATATTTTCCTGATTTCATCTTTTCAATAGCTTTTAAAGCTGAATTTTGTGTGCTGATGTTAAAATGTCCGGTTCTTTCAAGAAAGATCTTTGTGATCTCAAGGACTGAGGGTTCATCATCAACAAGTAAAACATTTATCATTGCATCTTTAGTGTGTTTTTAGGGCCAAAAATAGCCTTTCCTAATAATTTTTGCTTTTTCATTCAGGGTTTAATATTCAAAGGTTTTTTTCAGATTTCCTAACAATATTCTTGATTTAATATCAGAAATACAGAGGACAATTATTCAAAGTCCAGAGTTTGTAGCCACACCTATTACTTTCATAATTTAAAATAAAATTGAGATTAGAGGCGATGACAGCCAATTCCCGCAGCATCGGGGAGAAAGCCGAAAATATAATAGAAAAATCACTTTAAAAAAGTGATATTCCCTGTTTTCCCGAATTATTTCGATTTAAAATTATTAGGGAGTTGTACCTCCATCCTAAAAAAATTAGGCAGAATCCAATTCTGATAATTTTTTTTAAAGGCATTTGAATTTTTTGATGAAACTAAAACCATGCAATATCTTAATTGTACAAAAGAAGAGAAAGGGAATTTAAGTTGAATTTATGGATGAAAATCATCAGGAGGTTGTGCAATATAAATAAAATAAAGAGCCCGAACAATTAAGAAAATATATATCCGTAGGATCCTCAGAGACACCATTACATAAAAATCCCAAAACACAGGTAGTTATTAATATTACAATACACACACATCCTTTCGATTTTATTAATCGCTAAAATCTTGATTGAACACCACAATACCTTTTAAATTTTTTTGTATCCATCTGCAAAGATCTGCTTTCTAAAAGATTTCTTTGGAAAACCTAATAATATTAGGGAGACAGATAATAGTTACTAATAATAAATTTATAAAAAAACTTTCAATTCAATTTACCCGGAAAAATATCATGAACGGTCAGAACAGCAGTTTAAGCAGAACAGCAGAGGATTATCTGGAGGCAATCCTTAACATCAGTCTTGTAAAAGGATATGCCAAAACACGCGATATTGCAAAAGAGCTTGGCGTAACCCCGCCTTCTGTTGTCGAGATGTTTATTAAGCTTGATAAACTAGGAATGATTGAATACCGCAAGTATGAAGGTGTTATTCTAAAACCAAAGGGAAGGGAGATTGCCAGTGTTATAAAATACAGGCATGAAACCCTGATGGCATTTTTAAAGCTTATATCTGTTCCTGATAAAATTGCAGATGAAGATGCCTGCTTAATGGAGCATGAATTAAATCCAAAAACCATAGAACAAATTCATCTCTTTGTAGACTTTTTAAATGAACGCGGCTCTAAAAATCACACGCTGGAAGATTTCAAAGAGTTTTGTGTTGTTAAAAAAGCGGCGGAAAGCCTGAAATAAATGCATTAATTTTTTTTAATTAAATTGAAAAATCCTGTTTTTTTAAGAGAGAAACTGGTTTTCCCAAGATCTTATCCGGCTAAATTACCGGGAAACAAACAGGGATAATTTTTAAAATTAAAAAGTTAGGGATTCCAAAAGAAATCCTAAAAAGTATAGGATTTTTTTTTTAACCGTTTCTTCTTTGGGTTGTCTTTATCCAAACCTAACGGACTACCTTGTATTGTAACAAAAAGGAGGAGATTTCAACGATTGAGAAATCAAAATCAGAAGAACGAAAAAAATTTGATAATATCAAAGATTCAGATGAGAATTTTGACTATTCTAAAATAACACTTGAAAAATTCCAGAATAGGTGTTATTGAATGAATTTTAAGGCCTCAATTAGAGGTGTGGGCAGAACGGAAGATATTCCATATGAACTGCTTGCGATGCTTGGACTGACAAACAAAAACTCACAGGAGGTTTTTATAAAAACAACAAAAAAAACAAATTAATGGACATATGCATTATCCGGATATAATTAAACACTGCAAATAATAGTTAAAATCCAGCAGCCAGTTTGCAAATGCTATAACCGGGTTATATCTATCACACAACCAAAAAAATATAAAACCGAAAAAAGCGACATAATTAAAAAAATGTAAATAAAAATTGCAGGAAAGACTACAAAATATCTGTAAAAAATACCTCATTCATATTTTTTGATCGGATATACCTCTACAACCGGATTACCTCTAATAAAAAATCCAAAAACTCAAATTCAAAATGAGTTTGAATAAACAACACACGTAAACCATATAATGGATTTTCAAATAGATTTCCTAACTTTTTAAAAGCAGTTTCCATTTTTATTTTACAATTATACGTGACAGTTTAATTAAAAAATGTAATTCACCGGAAATTTTTTATTCGCTAAATTTTTCCCAGGGTATATTCGACATAAAAGATCAAAACTCCAAAAAACAAGATATAATTTTTGGTTTTATTAATAAAACCTAACAATATTAGGATGACAGATAAAAGTTCCTAACACCAAAAAAATAAGAATCAGAAATATAGATAGTGGAGAAGATACCGGATGAATACCCAGACCAGCAATAGCACTCTAAGCAGGAAAGCCGAGGACTATCTGGAAGCAATTCTTAATGTGAGCCTTGAAAAAGGATATGCCAAGACACGTGATATTGCAAAAGAACTTGGAGTAAGCCCTCCTTCTGTTGTCGAGATGTTTCTAAAACTCGACAAACTCGGAATGGTTGAATACAGAAAATACGAAGGTGTTATTTTAAAGCCGAAGGGAAGAGAGATTGCAAGTGTGATAAAATACAGGCATGAAACCCTGATGGCATTTTTAAAACTGATATCTGTTCCTGAAAAAATCGCAGACGAAGATGCATGTATGATGGAGCATGAACTAAATCCAAAAACTATTGAACAGATTCACCTCTTTGTTGATTTTTTAAACGAACAGGGCTCTAAAAATCATACATTGCAGGACTTCCATGAATTCTGCGTCGTTAAAAAAGCGGTTGAAAACTTAAATTAATGCATTATTTTTCATATAACCAAAATTACATATTTTAAAAAAACAGATTTGATTGATAATTATGACAGATAATAAAATCAAAATTAACCCAATAGGAATTGTTAAAAACACCATAAAAAGCCCCGCACTTATTGCAGACGAAGACGGACTCAGGCAGAACAGTGATAAAAAAGCTGTACAGAAAGGATTTTATGAAACAGAAGAGGAGATATCAGAGATAATATTGAATGAAGAATTTGAAGAGCTTCTTGAAGGAATAGAGGAGTACTCACATATTGTAATCCTCTTTTGGGGACATGGAATAACAGATGAAGGCAGAAACCTCAAAAAAGTTCACCCGATGGGATCAGAGGATATTCCACTTACAGGTCTCTTCTGCACATGCAGCCCGGCAAGACCAAACCCTGTTTTAATGACTGTCGCACGTCTCTGCGGGAGGGAGAAAAACATACTAAAGGTCTCTGGATTTGACGGTATAAACAACAGCCCTGTTCTCGATATAAAGCCTTACGTCAGTGAGTTCTATCCCCGTAAAAATATATCAGTTCCGGGCTGGATGCAAAAGATTGCAGACGAACATTATTCCGAGTGAGAATATTTTTTAGGTTTTTTAAATAAATCCTAACTTTTTTTGGCTGAAGCCTTATTTTCCAAACATCTTTCGGCTCTAATTCATTCTGCCCTAATTAGAGATACTATTCTGAAAAGATGCAGATGATTTTAACAGATCTGAAAAAAAATGACAGGGCATTTATTCAGAGAATTGACGGGGGAGCAGGAGTCAGACAGCAACTCTCACTACGTGGTCTCTCTGAGGGTGTCCTTATAAGAATGGTGGACTGCACATGCGGCCCTGTAATTCTTGATATAAAAGGCTCGACACTTGCCCTCGGAAAAGGTCTGGCCGGAAAAATAACAGTTGACAGGTGCTAAAAATGTCCTTAACTCTTTTTGATATGGAATATGGCACCCGCGGGGTCATAAAAGAGATAAAAAAATATTCACGGGAGCTCAACGCACTTGGAATTCGTGTCGGAAAGATTGTTAAGATGGTTACAAAACAGCCGATAAAGGGACCTGTTGTTGTGATTACAGGCGAAGTTCAGGTTGCAATAGGTATAGAGATGGCATCAGGGATTATTGTGGACAAATACACCGGCCCTGTTTATCCGGATGATAAATAAATTCAAATCTGCTATACCTTTGAACTCATTTAGGTTTTCTTCTGTTTTTCCTAATCTCTTTTGGAAGATAGGTGTATTCAGAAACAATTTCGGGGGATGTTAATCCCTCCCTAACCTACAATATTCATGGGAAGACCGGACAGGGTAAATTTTCCTAGAAACAGTCATAAGATTGTTTTTTCCGGCAGAAAATTTATTGACTGGTGTACCTATGCAGAAAAAACTCTCAGAGATGAAATACAAAGAAACAGGCCTCATTAAAGAGATATTCGGGGTTTCAAATGACTTAAACCCAATGGGGATCCGTGTCGGAAAAATTGTTGAAATGGTGACAAAGCAGCCGGTGAAAGGGCCGGTTGTCGTTGTTACAGGAGAAGTCGAAGTTGCAATAGGACTGGAAATGGCATCTGAAATAATCGTTGAGATTATTGAGACAACCAATAAAACAGCCTGAAAAACCTGATTTTTAAAAACTGCAAATTATGGAGAAAAAAATGGATAAAAAAAACAACACGATACTCCTTATAGGAAACCCGAATGTCGGAAAGAGCGTACTCTTCAACCGGCTTACAGGTGCTGACGCCGTTGTGTCCAACTATCCGGGAACAACCGTTGATTATACAAAAGGAAAGGTTGTGCTTGATAAAAAAAATTACACAGTAATAGACGTCCCCGGTGCATACTCTTTGGATGCAAGAGATAAGGCCGAGGAAGTCTGTGTAAGGATGCTTGAGGAGAACAAAGACGCTATTGCTGTTATTGTTCTTGATGCAACAAGAATAGAACGCGGCCTGTACATTGCGCTTGAGACAATTGAAAAGGGATTTTTGGCAGTTGTTGTGCTGAATATGATTGATGCGGCAAAGGAGAGAGAAATATCTGTTGATTCAGAGAAGCTTCAGAAGATACTCGGAGTCCCTGTTGTAAAGACAAGTGCAATCAATGGAGAGGGGATAAAAAATCTCGGCGATATTGTGAAAAAAGCACAGTCTGTCGATATAGGAAATATTAAATCACGCAGCGAAGGAAAGATACAGGAACCGGCCGGCCCGCCGGGATGCGCCGGATGTGGCGGATGCGGAGGTGCATAAATGGCACTTACCAGTGAAGAAAGGTGGGCGCTTGTTGACAGTATCTCTGAACAGGTTGTAAAATCAGGCACATACATACAGAAGGTAAGTGATGTCCTTGGAGAGCTCACAGTAAAACCCCTTACAGGAATTCCGGTTGCAATAGGTGTATTATATGCTTTCTGGAGTATATTCGGATCTTTTGCAGGCACACTCTGCACAGACGGATTCTTTGTAAAGTTCTTTGACAACTATTTCCTGCCCTGGATTCAGTCGGCATGGCCGAATCCTGACAGTATTCTGTATTTCCTCTTTGTCGGAGATCCAAATGCCACAAACTGTTTTGAGGCGTTCGGTGTTTTAACATCAGGTCTCTTTGTGGCAATCGGCGTTGTTCTGCCGGCTGTCTTCATATTCTATCTTATGATGGCACTTTTGGAGGATTCAGGTTATCTGCCGCGTCTCGCAGTCCTTGTCGATACCTTCCTGCACAAGATAGGCCTTCACGGATATGCAATAGTACCTACGATTCTTGGTCTCGGGTGCAATGTGCCGGCTGTAACCGCTACAAGGATTCTTGAGACAAGAAAACAGCGGTTTATGATGATGACACTGATTGCTCTCTTCATACCATGCGGGGCACAGCTTGGTGTTATGCTTGAGGTTATTCCCGAAAGCGTCGGGTATGTAATGCTCTTTTTAATCATCGGATATTTCATATTCGGGTACATCCTGAGCAGAATAGTCCCGGGTGAAAACCCGGAAATTCTCATAGATGTTCCCCCCTATCATATGCCTGAGAGACAAAACGTCCTTAAAAAAATAAGGATGAGAACAGGTGGTTTTCTTTTAAATGCTGTTCCTTTTGTTCTCTTTGGTGTGCTGCTGGTGAATGTCCTCTACATTGTGGGATTTATCCAGTGGCTCTCAGACCTGCTCGCACCGCTGTTTGTGACATGGTTTGGTCTTCCAAAAGAGACCGCAGGGCCGCTTGTAACAGCATTTTTAAGAAAGGATCTCGCCGTTGCACAGCTCTCAGTCATTGAGATGACACAGTTTCAGATGATATCGGCAGTTGTTCTGATATCGATATACTTCCCGTGCGTTGCAACATTTGTTGTGATGCTAAAGGAGGGCTGGAAGGAGCTTTTAGCCGCAGTTTTGGTATTGTTTGTCGTGACTTTCATCTACGGCGGAATTATTCATGCAATAGGAATTCTTCTGGGGGTCTGAATAAAATGGATGACGAAATTAACATAACATCAATATACTTTGCAATAATCGGACTTGCGGCAATTTCATTCGGAGTTGCCGACATTCTTGTATGGACCGGGTTTACCGGCGGTGTGGATATCGGAATACTCGAAATTTCCGGTGATGACTTCTTCAGGCAGGTCTGGGGAGGTCTGGTTCTATTCTTTGGAGGAGTCTTTATGCTCGCAGGATGCAGGAATCTGAAAAATCTTCATGATTTCTCAAAGGTTCTTTTAGGCGCTGCAATGGTATGGATTGTTGCCGGATGTGACATCTTTGCAATGATCTGCGGAGGAATTCCGGCACCTGAGGAGGCACCTGAGTTTCTGAACACTTTTTCAGGATTCATTGAAGGATTTATGCCCCCCTATACACCGGCAGTTGTTCTCCTGCCCTTCACCCTTGTAATTGTATATCTCTATTATGCATGGGGATTTTCAGACAGGGACTAAAAAACCCCGGTTTTTCCGTTTTTAATATTTTTAAAAAAAGTATGCATTCTGATTAAATATTCTGATTAGAACTAACGGGATGATATTATAGATCTTATCATCTCAATATCTTCTGTCTTTATCCTGCCGGCAACATGCCTGCATTTCAAAAAAAACGGGGGAGCATTCCCGGCGATTTCCAACGCATCCTTCTCTGCGGATTCAAATGATACAGAATACTGTGACTGTACTCTCATTGCTTTGGCATCCTCAATCATTCTGACATCCTCACGGTTGAAAAATTTCCCGAAGCACTCTTTCATGCACTCTATAGTGCATGTATGCATCTCGCTTTTGATTCCGGCTTTCATCAAAACAGCATAAAGAGAGTAGTACATTGAGTAGTAGCCGGTTGATATTATCCAGCCGGGAGATGTTATTGAATTCATCGTCTCAAGGGCTTCCTCGGCCTTTTTAAAGTAGGCATCTGATAAATTTTCGTTGGGCTCAATTAATTTTATCCCCTTTCTCTGCTCTTTGCACCATTTGATCTCTTCCATTACAAAAGACCTCCGTACAGGAAAAATTCAGGACATCTGAGATATATGTGATTTTTATAAATTTCCCTGATAAGATGATCTTCCTCTAAAGGGGGGATGAAAAATTCTTTTTTGTAACTTTTCACATTTATCTCTGTTCCGAACTTTTTTGCTGTTTTTAAAACCGCATCTTTGTCATATTCCCCTGCCGCAAAAAGATCTATATCTGAATATTCTGTCGCATCACCTTTGGAGTAGCTTCCGAAAAGTGCAAGCGGACAGTCAAATGCCGGCATCAGTCTGAATAAAATTTCGTCTGTTAAGGGATAATTCTCTGAGAATTTTAACCGTTTATAGCTTTCGGCAAGAAGTATGTGATTTATGGCAACCGGGGTTTTTTTGAGCTTGAATACTTTATTTCTGCCTTTTGTCTCGGAATCAAAGACGCCTTTTTCCTCAAATGATCTGAGGATATTGTGGGCGGCACCACGTGATACAGGAACGAGGCGGCAGATCTCCCTTAAGTAATACTCCCTGCTGTAGCCTGTTGTATAAAGCGAGAGTATCTTCAGATGATTTTCTGTTATGTCTAATATTTTGGACATATGTTCGATATATTGGACGGTCAGGTAATCAAACTTTTGGCATGGCAGGATATACAAAAAGCAGTTCATTATTATAATGAAAAATATATATGAGTCAGGACTGAATTTCTACAGACTGAAAAATATTATCTGAAATTTTTACACCTCAGGAGCTGATCAAATCAAAGACAATGGGGCTATACACAGCAGAATAAGATTAATTATACTGATACTTGTTCTGGTATTACTGTTCTTTTGCACTGTTCTGGAAATGGAGATTCTAAATAACATCTGTGAACAGGCATATATTGCTGAATACAGTTCCTCACATCCTCCGGAGAAAGCGAATGATTCAATATCCACACAATTTACAGTGGATTGTGCAGACTCAAAGGCAGTTACGGAGGTAACGGATGAAAAATGGAAATATAATATTTCCGGTTGCAATATATCTGCTAAAGAAACAGATCCTCTTTCTTAAACAGAAAATGCCGGGATAATTTTTATCAGGGAGTCTCTCTATCCTCTTCTAAAATTTCCGAGAGGATCAAAACAGCACTTTTTACGTACTTTCTACATACGGACTTCGGCCTGCTTTCCTCAGGCAGATTGTTTACATATTCCATGTCTGTTGCATCGTACCCGAGTAGGACAGAACAGTCAACAGCCCCGTGTTTTTCTACAAATCTTTTAAAAAATTCTTTTGCAAGCCCGTAACTTTTTGTCTTTCTCTCTGCCGGATTGTTTATACTGGCATTGTAAAGCCCGATCGCCATTACAGCTCCTGTGCACACCCCGCACGTTCTTCATGTTGCAATTCCGCTTCCGAAACCTGCCGCAAGCAAAACCGCCTCCTCTTCTTTTGCTCCAAAATCGCCTGCAAATGCTGATAAAACAGACTGGGCACAGTTGTATCCGGAAGAAAATTTCAGAAGGGCGTATTCTGATTTTTCCATATTGTCAGCCATTTATCCAGTCTCTTTTTTTTCTCAGATATACATCTTTTGGCATATTGATACCATAATAAAAAATCATCATCTCCTTTCACAAATACCTTAATCCACCTTCCCCCCCAAATTATAACGAATGGATGCATACGAGCTTGCAATGAGAAATACCGTCGAGGTCGTAACCGAAGATGAACTAAAATCAGTTTTAAATCAGCCTGAAAAATCGGTCTACGCCGGATACGAGCCTTCAGGCGAGATTCATCTCGGACACCTCGTCACAATAAACAAATTAATGGACTTAAGTGAGGCCGGATTTAAAATAAAAGTCCTTCTGGCTGATCTTCACGCTTTTTTAAACCAGAAAGGAACGATGGATGAGGTCAGGGAGCTTGCCGACTACAACCGCCGCTGCTTTGAGGCTGTAGGTTTAAAAGGCGAAAATGTCGAGTTCATTCTGGGAACAGACGTTCAGCTAAACCCTGATTATCAGCTTGATGTCCTGCGTCTTGCACAGCAGATAACACTCAACCGTGCGACAAGAAGCATGGATGAGGTCGGACGCAACATGGATGCACCCCGTGTCTCACAGATGGTATATCCGATTATGCAGATGGTTGATATCCACACACTCGGTGTCGATATGGCTCTGGGCGGAATCGACCAGAGAAAAATACACATGCTTGCACGTGAATACCTTCCGACAATCGGTGCAAAAGCACCTCTCTGCATGCACACCCCGATATTAAACGGACTTAACGGCAAGAAGATGTCATCATCCGAAGGAAATTACATCTCTGTTGCTGACTCCGAGGATGTCATAAAGAAGAAGATGAAAAAGGCGTTCTGCCCGCCGGAGACTGAGGAAAATCCTGTACTTCAGACTCTTAAATATCATGTATTCCCAAGAGCAGGAAAAATTACACTAAAACGCCCTGAAAAGTTCGGCGGCGACCGCGAGATTTTATCCTATGAGGAGTGCGAAACCGCATACGCTGCAGGCGAGATTCACCCGGCTGACTTAAAGGCGGCATGCACCGAAGGCTTAATTGAAGTTCTGGCTCCTGCAAGAGAGTACATGAACGAATAACAATACTTTTTTTTCTGAAATTTTTTACATGAGTTAGGATTATCTAAGAGAAGAGCGACTTTTCTGGATAACAATAAAATACACTGGTGCGGCATTGAGAGATTTTGATCTGATTGAAAAATTCGACAGGGAAGTCGAGAAAAAAGGCGTAAGAATAAAGGATGCAGACCAGATGAAGGTCCTGGAGAACGTCTTTGACGACCAGACCCTTCTTGCCCTCTACAAACTTGTCCACAAAGGAAAGATATCCGCAATCGGCGGCTCGATTTCGACCGGAAAGGAGGCCAACGTATTCTACGGTGAAGACGGCGAGGGAAAACCGATCGCTATTAAAATATACAGAATACAGTCCGCAAACTTCAACACAATGGGCGAATACATGGCAGGAGACCCGAGATTTTCATCGGTTCGAAAATCCAAAAAAGAGGCGATTTTTGCCTGGACTAAAAAGGAGTATTCAAACCTGCTGCGTGCCCGTGAGGCAGGAATAACGTGCCCCGAGGCTATTTTCTTCGACAGGAACATTCTTTTAATGGATTTCTGCGGCGAAGACGAGAAGGCATATCCGCAGCTTCGGCAGGTGAAAATAGATGATAAAGAGGGGGAGAGACTATATCATGCAATTCTGGCCGATATGAAGACTTTATTTAACGAGGCAGGCCTTGTACATGCAGATCTCTCCGAGTTCAATATTTTATACGACGGTGAAAAACACATCATAATTGACATGGGACAGGCAGTAACTCCCGAACACCCGGGAGCCATTAAATTCCTTGTCCGGGATTTAAAAAATATAAACCGGTATTTCAGCAAATTCTGTAAGATCAGGGATGAAGAGGAGATCTTTGGTGATATTGTCGGCGAGCACAGAATGCAGCCGTGAATTTTATATCATTTTTTAATCAGAGTTTAAATTAAACCGACTCAGAAATTTGTTCAGATGGTTTTGAAAAGATTGTATCTTTTTCCGGTACAATGTACTTTTCCAGGTACTGGCAAATTTCCGGGTTTATCTCATAAAAAACAATTTTCCCGGCTTTTCCAACAAGGATCAAATCTTTACAGCGATTATAAATTGTGGACTGAATCATCAAAATAATCCCTGGTATTATATGGATTTTCATATTCAGTTAAAATGAATTCGGCTTTTGGTTTTATGTAATGGTGGCTGTAGCTTTTTTCTTTTTTAATATCGATAAGATCTCCAATCCGTAATTTCCCGGTATGCCAGGATATTGTTGAGCCTGACATTTTTGTGTATTTTAGCAGATCTTTATGGGTGCATCCCGGATTAATGAAAATATATTTTAAAATATCCTTTGTTTTACTGCAGTCCAGAATCATTCTTGCAAACTGGCTTTCCTGACTGTATTTATTGTGATTTTCAAAATAATGTCTCTTTTTTGATAGTCTTTGGGATGTAATTTTATCTTTGTTTTCAAGCATTTTGAGATGGTATTCAAGGGAGTTAGGGTTAATTCTGGTTATAGTTTCAATATCTTTCTTATTTATGCCCGGATTATCCTGAATTGCCTGAAATATTTCAGCTCTTTTTTCATTATCGAGGACATTTTTCTTTTTTATAAACCTGATTCCAAAAAGAAAACCTGCCATTACTGCAATGAGATTTGCCAGTGGAATCAAAAATGGAATTTTTTCCGCAATATATGATACTACATAAAAATTTAATGGAATTTCCCACCATTCCGATACAGTAACCACATCTTCTCTCGAAAAATCAGGCTGGTCTTCACTTGGAGTTACGACAATATTTGAACTGACTGAGGTCTGATTGATATAAGCGAATATAAAAATGAGAATTAATGCTATTGCAACCCCCTTCAGATCCATTTGGAATTATTTTAAAATTAAAATATAAAATTGTTGTTTATTAGTTTTATCATGTTAATGAATAACCAAGAGAAGGGCCGGTTACCTGCCTGCCGTATACATTAATTTTCCAGTTTCCCATAGGAAGAAAACCTGAGGTCGTTTTTATATCAACATCTATCATACCGTCTCTGACTGAGCTGTCATACAGATCATTGTAATGTCCTAAGAGAGTATTGTCCGGTTTATAAACGTACAATTCAAGATCACCATACTGTTCATTCCAGGTCAGTGTAACATCAATATTTGAAGTAAACGGCCATACATATCTTGAGTGAATTATTGTTTCTCCCTGTGATATCTGGTTTTGTGCTTTTGTACCGAATATTTCGGGATTGTATTTGTCTACCGAAGGTATGACGATAATTTCATTTTTCTCAACTTTTTCCATTTGACTGCCGGCTGTTGCAGGCACAATAAATATTGCCGCAGGCAAGGAGGACTGCCAGTAAAAATGATGTTTTTTTTGTCATCAATCTAAATTTTAAAATAATTCTTTATTGCTGTTCTGACAGAATCATCGAATTAGGTTTTGGTTATTCGATGATTCTGTCAGAGCAGGTATAACTCCTTAGGTAAAAATGAGTCTGGGGGGGAGAATCCCAAAGGCATAATCCTGTGATTTAAACCCTTTTTTAATTTGTTTAGGAACCAGTCCAGTGAAATTTTCAGAAGGGAAGGAGAGATACCTGATTTCACAAATTAATCTTTTTTTCTCTTTTACAAAAATTTTGCACTGGTAAAAAATCAGCAGGGCATTCAGTTCCGGTTCTTCTGCATTATCGCAGACTAAAATCTGCATTGCCGGCTGTAAAAACGAAAATGGATGAAAAATGAAAATTAAAAAAGGCATACGGGCTTTGAGCCTGTTATTGGTAATGGCACTTGTCGGGGCGGTTTTTGTTCCGGCGGTTAGTGCTGCAGAAAAGCAAAATTCTGATTTGTTATTACAGAATTCTTCAGAAGCTATTTTTGAGATTGTTGGAACTACAACTGATGTAAAAACACAAGTTGATCCTGAAAGTAAGAGTATTGATATTCTTGAAAATAAATATGGAAAATTAAACATTCCTTCTACTGTTCTTAAATACGATATTGTTCAGTTCAACGAAGCAGATGTTAAAACAGACAGAACCAATTCTTTAAAAGTTTCAATCTATGGAAAAGAATATGATCTGATCCTTGAAAAAATGAATTTTGAAGATATTGACGATGGAATTGATTCATATTCAGGATACGTAAAAGGACTGGATGATTCCATAGCACTGTTTACATTTGATGAAAGTATGGACAAATCTCTGATTTATGGATCAATTCAGCTAAAAGATGAAATTATATTCATAGAACCAGTGCAAAACAGAGAAAATGCTATGAAAACAGCAATGCCTTTGCACGCTGTTTACTCTTCAAAAGATATGAAACAGGCAAGTGAAGCAGAAATAGCTGAAATAAAGAAATTGCCTCAGGTAAACATAAATCTGCCAGAAAATAACTCTCCTGTTGATCTACCATTATCATCAGATATGCCTAAATCATCAAAAAGTTGGGAATCAGTTTATGTTCTTGTAGCAACTGATCAAGAGTTTTACAACCTCGAATCAAATTGGGTATCATCCGCACAGAGCTATATGTCTCAGGCAGCATACCAGTATCAGAGATCGGACATAGGTGTGTCCCTGTATGTTGCCAAGTATGATGCATCTAAAAAGGACATTTTATCAAGTAGTGCCAATACTTACAGAAGGATGAATGACCCCTTAGGATTGTTCAAAGACACATTTGATGTGTCATACCTTAATGGTGAAAATGCTGACATTGCAATTTATCTTGGAGGTAATGATATGGTTGGCTCTGCTCAGGGCCTATCATGGGGATTTGAAGCTTACCTTCGCGGATATTTAGACCATTGTCGTTACGCATGGTCACAAATGGTAGATGATTCTGACACAATAGATCTTTACGATGGTTCATACCATGCCAGAGTCTATTGTATTATTCATGAACTAGGTCATATCTTCGATGCAAACCATGAAAATTCAGGAAGCACGAATCAGGCACATGTATGGTTTGAGTCTGTTATCATTCCAAAAAACACAGTTATGTGGAGTATATATAAAGGAAGCAGTACTACCCAATGGGAATATTCATCACCAAGCTATCATGGAGATTCTTATCATAATAATGCAGGATCTATTAGTATAGCAAAGAGCTATGTAGCAGATTTTTGTGTATAAAATGTATAGTGTTGATTTTCTTTAAAAATTAAAAAAAAGAAAATTATCATAGCAAAATACATTTTATTTATTATCTATTAATACATAAATTGAAAAGTTATATAATAAATTAGAGGTAAAAAATTGCCAAACCTTTACAAAACTGCTTTATTTGCAGTTGTATTTCTTGTAATCTTTACAATATCCTGTATACTGATTTTTGGTTTCATAGGATCGAGTGGATCCGGGGGAATTATGTCTCTTCACGAAGTACCCAAAGAAAAGCTGAATACGGTTTTGGCTTCCACAATTGAGATTACAGAAGCGGATTTCAGGAAGTATCCTGAATTAAAAGAACTGTTTGACAACATAAACACAAGCAAAGGTGAATTCATTAGCGAAGTATATGTCAGACCGGGGAGATACAAGGAGATATACTATGATTATAACGGTCTTCTACACTGGAATGGAAGCAATTATACAATTCTTGCTACAGTTCCATAGTATTGATCGGATGATTTAACCGGACCCCTCAGTTCAAGAGTATAGTGAGAGAAGATATAAATTACCGGTTTAATATCTTCATTTTGGATATTTATCAAGATTCTCATTTCTTTATTTGTTCTTTGCATTATTCTGCGAAAAATAAATGAGGCATCTGATGATGTTGATTCCAATTCCATCGATATCTTTTATGATGGATCATATCATGCGAGAATGTATTGTATTATCCATGAAATTGGACATATCTTTGACGCTAATCACGAAGGCACAGGTGTTCCTAATCAGGCATATACATGGTTTACCCCTGGTCTTAAGACCACTGTCATGTATAGTATGTATCTAGGAAGTGGCACTACAACCTGGGAATATTCATCACCAAGTTACCATGGCAATTCAGATTGTAATAATGCAGGAGCCATTAACGCAGTCAAGCAAAACATAGCAGGTCTTGTTTAGAGTGAGATAACCAGATATAAAAAAAAATTGTAATTTGAATTCATATTCACTACAAATTCTTTTTACATCAATTAAAGGATTTGAAAAAGATGGAAAAACGAAAAAAAATCATTATTGGGATAATTATCATTGCAATAATTGCGCTTTTAGCATATACGAACCTGTTACCTTTAATGATCGTTCTTATTTTACATTCTGTTGGATTATATGAATCCGGCGGATCTATATATATCTCAGAATTTTCTGAAGAGGCAATGAACCAATTGGATACTATAAATCTTACAGAGGCGGATTTCAAAAAATATCCATCATTGAAAGAATTATTCAGTGATATGGATTATAGTCAGGAGACATTCCTAAATACGGTTTCAGCAGGCGAAACGGAAATTCGGAAAATAAAGGGAGAATATTCTCATAAAAGCCTATACTGGAATGGAAGTTATTATTGCATTCTTACTACAGCATGTTAAAATCAGTCCCGCACACATACAGATATATGCTATAGTGGGGTGGAGCAACAAGACAGGTAGTGGTTCAATCAGGATAGGAGTCAACGATTTCCTGACAATGAAACAAGTTAGATCTGGTGACATGAACGAAAGAAATATCTTAAAAAATAAATGATTTTATATTTTTCTAATCGAAGAGATAGGAATGGCTATATATATTTCCGTTTGGCTCAATTTAAATAGTTCTTAATTCTGTTTGTATTTGACCTATTCAAATATCACTAAGAACACTCTTATTTTTTTCAACTGGTATAGTTGGGTTTTGGTTATTCGATGATTCTGTCAGAGCAGGTATAACTCCTTAGGTAAAAGATAATCCGGGGGGAGAATCCCAAAGGCATAATCCTGTGATTTAAACCCTTTTTTAATTTGTTTAGGAACCAGTCCAGTGAAATTTTCAGAGGAGAAGGGGAGATACCTGATTTCACAAATTAATCTTTTTTTCTCTTTTACAAAAATTTTGCACTGGTAAAAAAACCAGCAGGGCATTCAGTTCCGGTTCTTCTGCATTATCGCAGACTAAAATCTGCATTGCCGGCTGTAAAAATGAAAATTAAAAAAAGCATGCGGGCTTTGAGCCTGCTTATGGTTTTGGCACTTGTCGGGGCGGTTTTTTGTTCCGGCGGTTAGTGCGGAAGAAGATTTGAATTTAACTGAAAGAGGAACAATAATTGAAAACAACTATATCCCAATTGAAACATCATTGGATCATGCAACTTTATACCTGTGGGAATATATCTCACAAGGTTTGGATGAGAAAGCGTGGATAGATGCCTCAATAAATAAAGAACCGATGGAAATCTACGACATCAATGGTAAGTTATTATTCTATCAATTTTCTGTAGAAAAAAAAGCAGAAACAGTAGGTTTAATAATGACTCCTGCAAGCAAGGTATTAGGTATTTCTGTACAATCCATCGGTGAGCCAGAATCATATGATATTGAATCTAGTCTAAAAAATGCACATATAATTATTGCAAACAATTATCCCGATTTTAATATAATCTCTTCAAAAATTGTCTGTTATGACTATCCTAAAAAAGGCATCATGATAGAAATATTTGATCCGGCGAATAATAAAGAGATGAACCTGATATTTGATGCTTATGAAACCTCTGATAACTCAAATAGAAACATTGAGAAGACATATACGGGATGGTCATATTACCAGCAATTATCTAATGATCAATTTTCAAAAAATATTGAACACTGGAATATAAATACCAAATACATGGAAGATTACTCTTTATTTTTAAAAATCTCAGGATTAGATGTTGATACACCCACAAAAGAAGCAAACATTCAATCATATAATCAAATTATGACAGGTTCTAAAGCTACAGGAGAATCTAAATGGATTTCTCCATTCCCAAAAGAACTTCAGGAGAAATCAAATTGGTGCATGATTGCATCTGCATTGATAATAACAAAATATTACTATCCTTCAACAACAAGAACACAAAGCGAAATAGCTAGTCATATGGGAGTTAGTACAAACACCTGTCCCAGCTGGATTGATCATCTGAATTATTTTATTGATCCATATTCTCAGGGGGGATTGGGGAAAACAAATACTGTATCTTCCGACGTTCAGGGGGTCCCAGATCTTACATATAAAGCTATAAAAAAAGAAATTGGTGCATACAGACCAATATCTGCCGGAGTTAAAATTGTAACTGAAACCGGAAAAATATTCTCTCATGAAAAGGTGTGTATTGGATATTGGCAATATACAAATGGAGACAGATTATACAAATTCTCTGACCCTGCAGATGAACGAATATATTGGGAGGCAGCAGATACGCAGGGTATGATTTATAACTATCAATCACATTTAATCATTAATTAATGATTAAACCATTTTTAGGTACTTGCAATGATATTTAAAAGATTAAATTTTGTATTAATATTCCTTATAATAGTGGGGATATCATGCCCTGTCAATGCCAATGAAATTCAACAATGCACGACTGGCAATGATATTTTCACTCAAATTTCAATAAACTCCTCTGGTGATCTAATTGCCGCCGGAGACCCTGGAACAGGAATTCTGGCATTACTTAAAAAAGAAGGGATTCCTGTATGGGCTTATCAGACAGGTATGAATATTTCAGGAGTTGCAATATCAGGAAATGGTGAATACATCTCATGCGTATCTGAAGAAGGAAATGTTCTTTTGTTTGACAATTCCGGGAATTTTCTCTGGCAATCATCAATAAAGGGCTGCAGTCCTAAAACAGTTTTATCTGAAAATGGTTCATTTTGCCTCGTGTATAACAAGGATTTGCCAGACGATCCTTATACTCACACACTCCACGTTTTTGATGAAAACGGCACCGAATTCTTTTCAAAACGTATTCCTGCGCTAGACTCTGCAGAGATTTCTTCCGATGAGAAATTCTTCTTTATAGGCACATCTCTTTTTACAAAGGGAAGTTTATATTCCAAATCAGGAGAACTGCAATGGGATTATCAAATCAGACATTCATCTTTTATACCAGCAAATCCTAGAGTTTCGATATCTGATAATCTAAACCTCATCGGTATTATTGAGATTGTTGATTTCGGCGGGTTAATATGCTTTGATAAATCAGGCAATGAATTATTCAATAGAACCCTAAATTTCCTGACAGAAGACAATACTTCAGAATGCTGCTATAACATACCTACAGTCTATATCGACATCTCAGGGGATGGAAGCCGGCTTATCACGGGAAGCGAATATATTGTACACTGCATAAACGATACGGGCAGTATTATATGGAGTTTTGAATTCGAAAATACAACATCCGGTGATATAGGATCTGCGGCAATCTCAGATGACGGGAAACTTGTTGCAGCTTCATGCAAAGATAATCTGTTTGTCCTTGATGAAAATGGGGAAATTCAGTCAAAGTACGAGATAGAACGCCCAATAAAGCGGATACTCATTTCAGATAACGGAGAAGTAATTGCAGGCGGAACATCGGGTGGAAGATTATGCATTTTATTAGAAAAAACGGATTTGATTTCAATAGATACTGGAAATCTTTCAGTGCAACCAGTTCCTACTAAAGCAATTTCCCAAAAGACAAATCCGACAACAGAACAAACTGCACCAATATTATCCGTTATCCCAGCAATTGCACTGATTATTACATTATTTTCCCGGAACAGAAAAAAATAATTTTTTACCCAAACCCCATTTCAATCAAAGAAGTAAAGTTAGCAGGATATGAAAGGTGCAGAACTGTTTATGATAAAATAATTGCTATTTTATTTTTCCAACAATATGAGGACTCTATATAATCAGACACTTCTTTTTACCAATTCAAAGGACAGTTTATGAACACAATGATAGAGGATTACCCGATAAAAGATCCCAGACCAATAAACGTGACGAATTTTGACATAGAAATAGTTTATAGCCTTATTACAAAACCATCAGTGCGGACAACCCGGAGGGGGTTTTGCCCCAAAAAAAATCCAGTGAAATTTCAGAAAAAAGAAGGGACTGACTTAACCAATCCTTTTCCCTTCTTTTCCTATGATTTATCCACCGATTGATACAACCGGCATTTTATCTTAGACGCATTATCGCAGATTAAAGTTTGCATGCCGGTTTTAAGAATTAAAATGAGGAAAAATTATGAAAATGAAAAAAGGCATGCGGGTTTTAAGCCTGCTATTGGTTATGGTACTTGTCGGGGCGGTATTTGTTCCGGCGGTTAGTGCGGTAGAGAAAATGGATAATAAAGAAATTATAGAGATTGCTGAAAAATATGTAAAAGATATTTCAAATGAATATTATGATTATGCCGATTGGAAAAATTGTTATATTGAAAAAGATTACACCTTTTATGATCCATTCGGACAAATAAATGCATATTCATATCAATTATTTGATTCAAAGAAAAATCAAGGTTATATTCTCATTGGATCAAAAAGCGAGAATTATAAACTTTTGGAATTTAGTAAAGGAAATATAATTCCTGAAGAAAATATTGAATCAATAAAAAGAGTGATTCAATCAGAAACTGGCAGAGATATACAAATAAACTCAGATAAAGAAATATCAATGATCTATTGTGGTCCTTTTTCATATTTTGTTAAATATGAAAATCCTGATTCAAAAGAAGAATTAATCTTTGACCTTTATGCTCAGGAATTTTTATCAAAAAAAGAAATTCCCTTGCTTAATGATGACTATGTAACATACAAAAAAGAAAAAAACCTAGTGGTTGGTACTAATGCTGAGCAGGATCTCCTCACTAAATCAAAATCAGTAAGAGGAACTGTATTTATCTCTAATTTAAATGATGTTCCTTTTTATCAGCAGCCAAGTCATCTTCCAAATTCATGTGCACCTGTTGCTGCAGCAATGATCCTTGCATATTGGAGTGAGAACGGTTATCCCAATATTGAAACAGGTAACTCTGATGGAACTGAACTTATTGAATCTCTATGTGATTCCATGCACACAATAATTGGATATGGATCAGGTAAAGGAACAGATTTTGCAAATGTTGGTCCGGGAATCAGGACTGAAATTAGTAATTCCGGATATTCTTTTAACGCAGTGGAAGACAATACCTGGTTAGATTATTCCTGGGCAAAATCACAAATTAACAACGATTATCCTTTTTTTATGGAACTATGGAAGTGTGGTGTCTGGGAGAGACATTGTGTATCCACTATAGGATATAAAGAAGGTAGCAGTGGGGATTTTATTACAATCCATACTGGCTGGAGTGATATGTCAAACAAAGAACTTGCATGGAAAAGCTGGTTGGGCGCCCGTGCAGTTTATATTCATCCAACATAAAGACAAGTGATTACACATGATTGAACTAACAGGATATACCAATAAGATATTTGATTTAGAGCTTCTTCTAATTCTGGCCTTGTTGGGATTAATATCTCTTTTTTTTGCATATATTTTTATCAAATTCATCGAACGACAAAATCTAAAAAATTATTATTTCCACATTTTAGGGCTTGGCTTTTTGCTCATTCTTATAACTCAGCTGATGGTTTCTCTTAGGATTGTGTCGCCTTTGCTGAAGATACCCGGGTTTATTGCATATATCCCTGCAATTTTTATTGCATTTGTTCTTCCCGGACTTTTAATTAAAGATCATCTCCCCAAAAGATATGCGGCAATTCTTGCTTCATTGCCTGCTTTTTTTATTCCCTACAATTTCTATAACTGGCAGGGGCCTGCAGGCGATATGGAGAATTATGTAAACATCATGGATTCCTTTGTGTTTGTTTTTGATTATATTGGTGCTGTAATATTCTCCATGATTATTCTAGGAGTGATTTTAATGATTTTATTTACCTTAAGGAGGCGGGAACCGGTTAAAAACATTTTTCTGCCTGCCTCTGTAGCACTGCTCCTTATTATGTCATTTATTTCATCCCTTATTGCAGGAGCCGTATTCTTGTCAATTTACCTGTATATCTTGTTTAAAGAAACACGAATTAAAACCGATCCAAGACATATTTTTTTACTGTTCGGTGCAGCCTGTGGATTATTAATAATAATGCCAATTTTAATGGACGCCGGTATGGGAAGCGTAAATACCTGTATCTATAATTTATTAGGGACATTGAGTATTTCTCTAACAATTCTGGGTTTGGTCTACTTTATGAATATAACATCAGAGAAATATGATCTATCAGTTTAACATAAAGCAGGACAAAAAGGTGCATGACAGCAAAAAAAACATTAAAAAACCCCTTATTTTTAAAATAATAAAACTCATTCAGTTTAATTCCTAAAGATCAGTATAAATTATTTCATCATGCATTTTTTTTATTTTTCAAAAAACATTTCAAGAACATAGTGAGAGAAGATATAAATTACCAGATCCAATTTTCAATCAGAGAAGCAGGTAATAGTATGATCTTTATATTTCTTTTTATAATACTCCCCTTCGTACTGTCATTTTCATTATACATCCTTTTAATGAACATAAATAGCAAATATACAAAAATATTATTGCTTTCTGCTTTTTATTTAGCATCATTTCTAATAATTGCAAACTACATAATTCAAATGCCGCCCGGGGATTATCTCATTACAATTTCAGGTTTGCTATTACTCTTTTTTTCGATAGCATGCCCTTCGGTAATTACCGTTTTTTATTTTGAAAAAACGTTCCAGAAAAAATATGAAATGATTGAAGCCTTATTTTTCCCGCTTGCAGCAATACCTTATCTTGCATTTTTTATCCGTCCGGAATTAATTGAAGGCCAGCCGCTCCCCCCAGATTTTTTCCAGAGCATGCTTCCATTGTTCGGATGGATATTTGATTTAGCCTTTAAGGATGCAGACTTGAGAGTTAGCTATGATACATCGGTTATTACCGGTTTAATATCATATCCGGGCATATTTTTTGAAACTCTCATTTCTTTATTTATTCTTTGCATTATTCTGCGAAAAATAAAGGAGGCAGCTGATGATGTTGGTTCACAATTATCCTTTAATTAAATTGAGATTCAGGAGATTCAAAAAATGAAAAAAGTCATTCGGGCTTTTTGCCTGCTTATGTTGTTGATTATTGCATGTGTGTTATTTGCATCAATAGTTAACGAATATAATTATCAGTCAAAGGTTTATAGTCAATCAGTCAGAGAAATCCCTGCTGAACTAAAAGATCAAATTCCTCCTGAATTAAAAGACAGAGCAATAATATTTAACGAAAATTCCTTTGGGATTACCGGTCCGTTAACAAAAGATGAGTTAAAACTTCTTGAAGAATACACAAAAAAAGCAGACGAAAAGAGAGGTTTATTTTATCCTGAAGCAACCGGAGAAATTACTACTTACTGCTCAGAAAGAGGTAATTTGACAGTAAAAACATATATTC